>JALSJG010000169.1 GCA_026989475.1 Thermaceae bacterium
GACCGGCATCTGGTAACGCCAGGCGAGGCGGAGGGCGAGGGCGGCGTCCTCGAACATCTCCTCCACGCTCCCCGAGGCGAGCACCGCGCGCGGAAACTCCCCGTGGCCGGCGAAGAGGGCGAAAAGCAGATCGCCCTGCTCGTGGCGGGTCGGAAGCCCGGTGCTGGGCCCGCTCCGCTGGTAAAGCGTGACGACGAGCGGGGCCTCGGCGAGCCCGGCGAAGGAGAGCGCCTCGGGCATCAGCGAAAACCCCGGTCCGCTGGTGGTGAGCGCCGCCGGGGTACCGGCAAGGGCGGCCCCGATCGCCATGTTAACGGCAGAGAGTTCATCCTCCACCTGGACCACCGTCACCCCGGACTCGGGGTGGGCCTCGAGGTAGAAGGGCTCCTCGGTGGCCGGGGTGATCGGGTAGTAGCTCATGAACCCAAGCCCCGCCGCCACCTTGCCCATCGCCGAGGCCATCGAGCCGCTCGCCCAGATGCGGGCGCCGGCAAAGCGGGCCGGCGGCGCCTCGCGCTTCGGCTCAAAGCGCTCGAATGCGAGCTCGGCGAGGCGCCGGTTCATCGCGAGCACCTCGGGCCGGGCCGAGAAGGCCCCCTCTAGCGCCCGGAGGAAGGCGGAAAGCTCGAGCCCGAGCATCCGGGCAGCGACGGCGGCGAGCAAGGTGCCGAGCGCCCGGGAGCCCGCCCCCGCCTCCTCGAGGAGCGCCTTCGCGGGGACCGGCACCGGCTCGACCCCGCCCGACCGATGGGCTTCGAGCACCTCCTCAAGGCTCGGGTCGGCGACGCCGAGCGCCCGGGCCACGCGCCCCCGGGCGGGGGGATCGAGAAACGCAAGGGAGGAAAGCCGCCCGCGGACCGCCCCGGGATCGTAGATAAGGAGCCCGCCCGGGGAAAGCGCCCCGAGGTGGCGGGCCAGGGTCTCGCCGTCCATCGCCGAGAGCGCCTCCACCCGGGCGAAAAACCCCGGCCGGGGCTCGGCCTCGACGCGCACGTCGGCGTAGCTGTGGCGCCCCATGATGTTCGAGTGGTACTCGCGGCGCATGGCCGCGTAGCGGCCGGAAACGGCGAAGCCTTTGGCGAAGACCTGGGCCGCCCGGTCCACCCCCGCCCCCTGGGGACCTCCGATGCGCCAGGTATAACCTCGCACGCGATCCTCCTTCCCGCGGCCCGCACCGAGCGCTTAGCTCCAGGGTAGCATCGGGGCATGCGCACGTTCGTGGGCACGTTCGTCTTTCCCGAGACCGGCGAGGTGAATACCGGCGCGCTGGTGGTGGAGGAAGGGCGGGTGGTGGCCTTCGAGAAGAAGGCCCCGGCAAAGGGCGAGCGGGTGGCGCTTTCCGGCTTCGTGGTGCCGGGTCTGATCGACGCCCACGTCCACCTTTCGTTCTCGGGCGGCCCGGACCCCGTCGCCGAGATGGAGGCCGAACCCAAGGAGGCCACCCTCCTCCGGGCAGCGGGCTACCTCAGGGCCTACCTCAAGGCGGGCGTCACCGCCGTCCGCGACCTCGGTTCCCGCGACGGGATGGCGGTGGGCCTCGCTTACGCGGTGGAAAAGGGTCTGATTCCCGGCCCCCGGGTGGTGGCCGCCGGCCTCGTGCTCACCCCCACCGGCGGCCACGGCCACCGCCACGGGGTAGAGGTGGACGGCCCCGACGCGGTGCGAAGGGCCGCCCGCGGGGAGTTCAAGCGGGGCGCCCGGGCGCTCAAGCTCATGGCCACCGGCGGGGTGATGACTCCCGGGGTCGAAGCCGGCGCCCCGATGTTCGAGGAGGAGGAGCTTCGGGCCGGCGCCCGGGAAGCGGAAAAGCGCGGGGCCCCCTCCGCCGCCCACGCCCAGGGGCTCTTCGGCATCAAGGCGGCCCTCCGGGCCGGGGTCAAGACGATCGAGCACGGCGCCTTCGACCGCTGGGACGAGGAGGCCTTTCGCCTCTTCAAGCAGAAAAGCGCCCTGCTCGTGCCCACCCTGGCCGCCCCCGACGGCATCCTCCGGGGGGAAGGGGTGCCCGCGTTCATGGTGGAGAAAACCAAGAAGATCGCCGAGCGCCACCGGGAGAACACCCTCGAGGCCTGGCGGGCGGGGGTGACGATCGCCGCCGGTACCGACGCCGGTACCCCCCATAACCCCCACCCCAACCTCGCCCGGGAGCTCGAGCTCCTGGCAGCGCTCGGCGTTCCCCTCGAGGACGTGCTACGCGCGGCCACGGTCCACGCCGCCCGGGCGCTCGGAATGGAGGGGGCGATCGGCACCCTAGAACCCGGCGCCTGGGCCGATCTCGCGGTGCTCGGGGAAAACCCGCTCCGCACCGCGCGGGCATACCGACGCGTCGAGGCCGTCTTCAAAGCGGGAACGCCCCTTCATCCCGCCTAAGCGGAATGGCCGCGCCCCTACCGAAACCGCGTCCTCCGCGCATGCAAACTCAGGCCCCTGCGTCCGGACCCGTACGGAGCCCCTCGGGCCAGCTCGGGTAAATCCCGGGTCGGGCCAGGCCGTAGCCCTGGGCATAGCGAAAACCGAGCTCGGTCAGCGCTCCGAGCAGGGACCGGTCCTCCACCCCTTCGGCCACCAACGCGAGTCCCAGGTCCCGGGCGATCGCCGCCACCCCTGCCACCAGCCGCCGGGCCTTGGGCGCGGGGAAGTGGGCGATCAGGCTGCGGTCGAGCTTGAGCCAGGTAAAGGGAAGCTCGACCAGGAGGGAAAGGCTCGCGTAGCCGGTGCCAAAGTCGTCGAGGGCTAGGGGATAGCCGGCCCGGGCGAAGCGCTCGAGGTGGCGGCGGGCACGGGAATCGACGAGCGCGTACTCGGTCACCTCGAGCCCGAGCCGGGCTTCCTCGCCAAGCCCCAAAAGCGCTTCGGCAAAGGCGGGATCCGCGAGGCTTGAGGGCAAGAGGTTCACCCAGACCCGTATGCGGTGGCGGCGGGCGAGGCGGGCCGCCCGCTCGAGCACGTAGGCGTCCATCCGGGGGCCGAGCCCCTGGCTCTCCGCCAACGGCACGAAGACCGAGGGAGGCTCCCGCCAGCGGAGCAGTGCCTCGGCGTGGGAAAACCGCCTTTCCACCAGGTCCCAGATCGGCTGCAAGTGGACCTCGAGGGCCTCCCCGGCCAGAGCTTCCTCGAGGGCAAACAGGGTGCGCTCCTCGCGCCTGCGGGCCTCTTCCCGACCGGGATCAAAGAAAGCGTAGGCGCTTCCCTCCTCCCTAGCCCGCCGAAGGGCCAGCGCCGCCTGATGCCAGAGGGTCTCGAGCTGGGTCTCCCCCGCCCTCCCCACCGCGACCCCCAAGGCGACCCGCGGCCTTAGGGTTCGCCCCGCGAGCACCAGGGGCTCCGCGGTCGCGGCCAGCAACCGGCGGACCGCCCGCTCTGCCCCTTCGCGATCGCATCGAAGCAAAAGCGCGGCGAACTCGTCGCCGGCCATCCGCACCAGGAGGTCGCCCTGGAAGAGATGCTTCTTCAGCCGGCGAGCGAGCTCGGCCAGGAGGCGGTCCCCGGCAGCGTGACTCATCGACTCGTTGACCGCCCGTAACCGGGCCACATCGAGGGCAAGCACTGCGACCTCGGTCCCGGGCTCGAGCCGGGCGAAGAGCTCCCCGCCGACCTCGTGCCAGAAACGCTCGTTGGGCAACCGGGTAAGGAAGTCGTGGTAGGCGTGGTGCTCGGCCTCCTCGGCTTTTTTTAGCCAACCGAACGCAAGCCCTAGCGTCGTCGCCAATAGCTCCATTCGCTGGACGTCCTCAGGCCGGAAGGCCCCGGGACGAAAGGCGTCGAGGTTCAGGGAAAGGGCGACCTCGCCGGCCACCGTGACCGGCACCCTCAGCACCTCGGCGATCGCGGGGGTACGCCCGAGCGCACGGAGCGCGAGATGCTCCTCCGGAGGAGGTCGGAGAATCCCGGGCCCGGGCGCCTGGGCATCCCAGCTCTCGGCGACCGGGATCGACACCGAGAAGAGCGCCTCGGGATGATTCCAGAGCGCTTTGAAAACGAAGCGGTCGTCCTCCCGGACGAGGATGCTACCGGCCTCGGCTCCGGGAACGAAGCGGCGGGCGAGATCCAGGACCTCCGTGTAGAAGGACTCCCGAACGAGCCCCGTGGCCAGAACGCGCTCCCAGAACGCGAGCACCGCGTCGCGAAAGGCCACCTCCTCCGCCTTCTTCCGGCCCTCTTCCGCCCCCCGGGCCAGGGCCAGGAGCGCGCGTAACGCCCGGCGACACCGTCCCCGTGCCCCCACCAGCAAGGCCTCGGCCCCCTCCCAGTCCGGGGGGTCCGCGCCGAGAAGCGCGAGCATGCGTACGAGCGGGCAGTCTTCCGGCACGATTACCCCGCATTTTAGCAGGGTTATTGCCGGGGTATAGTGAAGCGATCACGGGAAGGGGTGCCGGAATGCCCAGCAAACGCGAGATCACCAAACGCCTTCGGGAAGACCCCGGCGCACTCTCGACCTACTTTGCACTCATCGAGGTGGCGATGGCCCGGGGGACGACCACCTACGGCGCCCTCGCAGAGCGGATCGGGCTCCCCCGCCGCGGCCCGCACATGGCACGCGAGCTGGGGCGCCTCCTCGAGCTCATCTCCCTCTACGAAACCCAGCACGCTCGCCCGCTGCTCAGCGTGGTGGTCTTCTCCACCACCGACAAAAAACCGGGCCGCGGCTTCTTCGCCCTGGCCCGGGACCTCGGCCTGCTCGCCGAGGACGAAGACGAGGACGCCTTCTACCGGCACCAGCTGGGAGCCGTCTATCACACCTGGAGCTAGGGGATTTGCGTCTCTTGTAAGCAGGGGTATAATGCCCCCATGACGAGGGTGGACCGTCGCCAGCTTCGATTCAACCAGGCGCTCCTGGTCTTGGGCACCGCCGCGTCCCTAGTCCTCCGCCGACCCGAGCCGGTTTGGCTGCTCACCCTCCTGTTTCTCCTGAGCTTTACCCGCTGGGACCCGCTGCGAGTCCTGAAGCGCAGCCTCAAGATCCCCCCCGACCCCGTGGAGGAAGATCCCCGGCCCCACCGCTTCGCCCGGGCGCTCGGAACCCTGTTTTTAAGCTTTGCCTCTCTGGCTTTTGCTACGGGTCTGACCTGGCTCGGCTACCTGCTCGCCCTGGCCGTGGGCCTTTTGGCCGCGATCAACCTGACCTTCCGGTTCTGCCTGGGCTGCTTCCTGTACTACCAGTTCCGCCTGCTTCGCCACCGCTTGGGGCTCAGCTAACCGCGCCAGGACGGCGAGCGCACCCGGATCCGGCCAGCGCCCCTCGGCGAGCGCCGCCACCAGCGCCCGGCTTGCCCGCCCGAGGGCATCCCGAACCCGCCGCCACTCCTCAAGGGAACGGCCGGTGGGATCGGGAAACCCCACGTGAAGCCGGTGAGTTCTCGCGGGGTAGGCGGGGCAGGCCTCGAAAGCCGCGTCGCACACGGTGAGCACCAGGTCGAAGTTCCAGGGATCCGGCACCTCCAAGAGCGTCTTCGAAAACTGCCCCGAGAGGTCCACCCCTACCTCAGCCATAACCGCGACCGCTTCGGGTTTGAGGCGGGTCTTCTCGGTCCCTGCCGAAAAAACCTCGGCCGCGAGGCCGGCCTCGGCCAGGTGGCGCCGGAGCCAGCCCTCCATCATCTGGCTGCGGGCCGAGTTGTGGGTGCAAAGCACCAGAATCCGGAGCCCGCGCCCGGACGGGAATCCCCCTTGAAAACCCTTCCCCCCGCGCTCCATCTTCCCCAAGCCTACCCCGAGCGCAAGAAAAGGCCGGGGGCGCGCCCCCGGCCCGGTCTAGGTCTCGGCTACTTGGGCTCGTTCGGCCAGGGACCCACGACCCCCTCGACCGCCCACTCCATGGTCTCGAGCTGGTGCTTGGTGAGCCTGAGCCCCTCGGGCACCCGGAGCACGCCCTTCCGGTCCCGGATCGGCCCCTGGAAGGGGTCGAAGGCGAGCTCGACGTCCTTCATCAGCCCGTGGAGCTTCATCACCAGGTCGTAGACGCTGATCTTGCCGAAGATCGGGTGGTCCACCTGCTTGGCCTTGAGCCGTCCGGCGAACTTGGGATTGACGGGCACGCCGAAGTCGGCCCCAAGCTCCACCGCCCCCTGGGGCAAGAGCCACCAGTAGTCGACGTCCTCGAGGTTTTTGGGGGTGTAGAGCCCGGCGTAGACCTTGGCCAAAAAGTCCTTGTAGATCGTCCCCCAGTGCACCAGCTGCCCGCTCGCCACGTAGTCGGGGGCGAACTTGAGCATCGGCGAGTAGTGGGAGAACGAGGGAAAGCCCTTCTCCGCCGCCACCTGGACCACCGTGGGGCTGTCCTCGGTGAAGGCGAAGACGTCGGCCCCCTCGGCGATCAGCGCCTCGGTCGCCTCCTTGGCCGCCGCCGGGTTGTACCACTCGTAGATCCAGCGGACCAGGACCTGGGCCTTGGGGTTTACCGCCCGCACGCCCAGGGTGAAGGCGTTGATGTGGCGCTTCAGCTCGGGGATCGGGAACGCGCCCACGTACCCCACCTTGCCGGTCTTGGTGAGCGCCCCCGCCATCAGGCCGTTCAGGTAGTAGACCTGGTAGAAGTCGGCCATGTAAGTGGCCACGTTCGGCGCCCGCTTAAACCCGGTGGCATGGGCGAAGATCACGTCCGGGTAGCGCTTCGCCGCCTCTTGCACCGCGTCCATGTAGCCGAAGCTCGTGGCGAAGATCACCTTCACCCCCTGGCGCACCATCTGGTCGATGTAGCTCCCCGCCTGTCCTTCGGGGACGCTTTCGACGTAGACGGTCTTGAGCCAGGGGAAGGCCGCCTCCGCCTCCTTCCGGCCGACGTCGTGGGCGTGGGTCCAGCCGTAGTCCCCGATCGGGCCCACGTAGATCCAGCCGGCCTTGATCTCCCGCTGGCCGAAGGCCAGCGCCCAAAGAACCACTGCCGCCGCCAACCAAAACTTCCGCATCCCCAACCTCCTAGCGCTCGCCCCGCACGTAGGGGCGTCCCAGCGCCTCGGGAGCGCCCAAACGGACGCTTTTCCCGAGGGCGCTTAGGACCAAGAAGAGGATCGTGAAAAGGTAGGGGGTCATCTTCAAAAACTCGGGGGCCAGGTGGGCCTGGAAGCGGTAGGCGAGGTGGTAGAAGGCCCCGAAGACGAACGAGGTCGCCACCGCCCGGAGGGGGTCCCAGGCCGCGAAGATCACGATCGCGAGCGCGATCCAGCCCATCCCCGCGGTCATCCCCTCGGTCCAGGAGGGGCGGTAGGCGACCGAGAGGTAGGCCCCCGCCACCCCGGCCATCGCCCCGCCGAAGAGCACCGCGAGGTAGCGAACCAGGTAGACGTTCACCCCGAGGGCGTCGGCGGCGGCGGGGTTTTCCCCCACCGAGCGCAGGTGGATTCCCGCCCGGGTACGGTAGAGGAAGACCCAGAGCAAGAAAGCGAGGAGAAAGCCAAGGTAGAGGAGCGCGCTCTGCCCCGAGAAGACCCCCGGCCCGATCCAGGGGATCTCCCGAAGGAGCGGCACGTCCCACTTGGGAAGGGGGTGCTCGAGGGGGCGGCCGGCGAAGGGCTTGCCCAAAAGCCCCGAGAGCCCGAGCCCCACCATGGTAAGCGCGAGCCCCGAGACGTACTGGTTGGCCCTTAGGGTGATCGCGAAGAAGGCGTGGAAGAAGGCCGCCGCCGCCCCGACCGCGGCCGCCGCCAACACCCCGAGCCAGGGGCTTCCGCTCAGGTCGGCGACCACGAAGGCGGAAAGCGCCCCAAGGATCATCATCCCTTCGACCCCGAGGTTGATCACCCCGGCCCGCTCCGCGATCAGCTCGCCGAGGGCGGCGAAGAGCAGGGGCACGGCGAAGGCAAAGCCCCGGGCCAGGACCGCGATCGCCCAGTCCTCAACCACGGCGCACCCCCCAGACCACCCGGTAGCGGAGGAAGACCTCGGCGGCGATCAGGAAGAAGAGGATCAGGCCGTTCACCACCTGGACCAGCTGGAAGGGGGTGGCGAGCGCCACCTTGGCCACGTCGCCGGCGGCGAAGACGAAGCCGACGAGGAGCCCGGTGAGCACCGCCACCAGGGGATGGTTTCGCCCCAGCCAGGCGACGATGATCCCGGTGTAGCCGTAGCCCAGCGAGATCTGCAGCGGCGCGAGCAGCTTGTGGTGGGTCCCCGCCACCTCGACGAAGCCGGCGAGCCCGGCCGCGCCCCCGGAAAGGAGGGCCACCCCGCTCAGGGTAAAAAGCGCCCGCACCCCGGCGTAGCGGGCGGCCTCGGGGTTCTCCCCGAACACCCGCACCTCGAAGCCGAGCTTGGTGGCAAAGAGCAGCCAGGCAAATAGCGCCGCGAGCAACAGGGCGAGCACCACCCCCGGCCAGGCCAGGGCGGTGCCGGGGAACAGGGGAAGGCTCGCGGCCTCGGGAAATCGGTCGGTGTAGGCGAAGCCGAAGGCGCTCTTCCCCTTCCAGGGGCCGTGGATCAGCCAGTCCACCAGGTAGATGGCGACGTAGTTGAGCATGAGCGTGGTGATCACGTCGTTGACCCCGAGCCGGGCCTTTAGGAAGGCGGGGAAAAGCGCCCAGAGCCCTCCGGCGAAAAAGGCGGCGAGGGCCATGGCGAAAAGCAACCCGGGCCCCCGGATCCCGGAAAAGAGCGCCACCCCGCCGGCGGCCACCGCGCCGAGGAGCAGCTGGCCCTCGGCCCCGATGTTCCAGAACTGGGCCCGGAAAGCAAGGGCAAGCCCCGCCCCCACCAGGACCAGGGGAACCGCCCGGCGGAGCACCTCGGCGAACCCCCGGGGATCGGAAAAGAGGCCGCCCGCGATCGCTCTGGCGGCCTCGAGGGGCGGGGTTCCGTAGAGCCAAAGCAGAAGCAGGCTCGAAAGAAAGGCAAGAAGGACCGCAAGGCTCGAGACCCAGACCACCTCGAACGCCCCCGGGGCCGGCCGTGGCACGAGCTTCACGCCGCCACCCCCGCCATCAGCATGCCGAGTCGCTCCTTGGTCGCCTCCTCGGGGGAAAGTTCGGCGACGATCCGCCCCTCGAAGATCACCAGGATGCGATCGGACACCTTCAAAATCTCCTCCAGGTCCTCGCTTGCGAGCAGGATCGCCGCCCCCCGGTCGCGGGCCTCGAGGAGCCGCTCGTGGACCTGCTGGGCGGCGCCGACGTCAAGGCCGTAGGTGGGGTGGGCGGCGATGAGGACCTTGGGGTCGCCGTAGAGCTCGCGGGCGAGGATCAGCTTCTGCACGTTCCCCCCTGAGAGCAGGCGCACCGGGGTTTCGATCGAGGGGGTCTTGATTCCGTAGGCCCGGACCAGTTCCTCGGCGAAGCGGCGGATCCGCCGCCGGTCGAGCACCAAGCCGCGGGCAAACGGTGGGTAGCGGTAGTGACGGAGGACGAGGTTCTCGGCCACCGAGAGGTTCCCGACTACGCCGCGGTGGTTCCGGTCCTCGGGGACGTGGGCCACCCCGGCCTCGAGGAAGACCCGGGCGTCCTTCCCGGTGAGGCTTCGCTTTCCCACCCGGATCCAGCCCCGCTCGGGGCGGCGGAGGCCGGTGAGGGCCTCGATCAGCTCGCTCTGGCCGTTGCCGGCCACCCCGGCAAGCCCCACGATCTCGCCCTCCCGGAGGACAAAGCTCGCGTCCTTCACGGCGTAAAAGCCGCGGTCTGAACGCACCCAGAGATCCTCGACGAAAAGAACCTCGCGCCCGGGCTCGCGCCTGGGGCGGGCCTCTCTCTCGGGGAGCTCTTCCCCCACCATCAGTCGGGCCAGGGTGCGGCGGTCGGCCCGGCGGGCGTCCAGGGTGGCGACCACCCGCCCCTGCCGCAGCACGGTGACCCGGTCGGCTACGGCCAAGACCTCCTCGAGCTTGTGGGTAATGAAGATCACCGCGTGGCCCTCGTCCTTCATGCGCTTTAGCACCTGGAAAAGCCCCCGCGCCTCCTGGGGGGTGAGGACGCTGGTGGGCTCGTCGAGCATCAGGAGGGTGGCGTTCCGCACCAGCACCTTAAGGATCTCGACCCGCTGCTGCTCGCCGGCGGAGAGTTGCCAGACGTAGGCCTCGGGGTCCACCGGCAACCCGTAGCGCTCCCCGAGCTCCCGGATCCTTGGCGCGAGGGCCCGAGCCGGCTGATAGAAAGGAAGGCCCCGAAGACCGAGTGCGACGTTCTCGGCCACGGTGTGCTTCTTGACCAGGAGGAAGTGCTGGGGTACGAGCCCGATCCCGAGCCTGAGCGCGTCGCGGGGCGAGCGGAGCACCACCGGCTTTCCCCGCACCCGGATCTCGCCCTCGTCGGGCTCGAGGAGCCCGTAGAGGATCGAGACCAAGGTGCTCTTCCCGGCGCCGTTTTCGCCGAGGAGCGCGTGCACCTCCCCGGGGCATACGGTGAGGTTCACGCGGTCGTTCGCGAGCACTCCGGGAAAGCGCTTGGTGAGGTTCTTGACTTCGAGGAACGGCGGCTGGCCTTGGCAAAGCGATGACGCTTCGGCCTCGTCCACGGGGCTATCCTAGCAACCAGATGCGGGGGTGCAACCCGTTAGAATATGGGGTTAGAGGCTAGTCGGGAAGCACCGCCTCCGGGTAAAAGGCCCGGAACTCCCCGATCAGCTGGTCGGCGTCGGTGGAGGGCAGACGGCAGATCGCGCGGCGGCAGAGGTAGGCCCGGCCTTCGGGGCGCCTACGAAGGACCGGGAGCGCATCCTCGGGGCCGAAGACGAAGACCGTAAGCGGCGCGTAGATCCGCCGGGCAAACGCCGCGAGCTCGGCCGGGGTCGAGACCGCGAGCTCGCTCCCCCGCCGGTCAAAGAGGTGGGCGGAAAGCGCCGCCCCGAAGGCCCCGGGGCTCTGCTCGAGCCCAGGCCCCAGCCGATCGAGCGCGCTCCGGGCCGCCTCCTCCCAGCGCGACTCGCCGTAGATCGCCGCGAGGCGGAGGAGGAGCTCGATCGCAAGCGAGCTCCCCGAGGGGTAGGCGCCGTCGGTGGGATCGGCGGGACGGCCGAGCGGGGTAGGCTCGAGCGCGTCGACGAAGCGGCGGTTCTCCTCCTCGAAGTAGCGCATCGCGACCTCGCCCAGGGCGCGGGCGGCCTCCAGCCAGCGCAGCTCGCCGGTGGCGTGGTGGAGCTCGAGGAGGCCGAGCCCCACCGCCGCTTGATCGGCCAGGTACGCCTCGGGGCGCAGCCGACCGCGGGCCCAGGAGTGGCGGATGCGCCCGTCCTTGTACATCCGCTCGAGCAGGAAGCGGGCGGTGCGGCGGGCGGCCTCGAGGTAGCGGGGCTCCTCCAAAAGGCGCCCGGCTTCCGCGAAGGCAGCGAGGGCGAGACCGTTCCAGTCGGCCAGGATCTTGTCGTCGAGCCCCGGCCGGGGACGCCGGGCGCGGGCGGCGAGGAGGCGCTCCCGGACCCCCTTCGGCGGCTCCCCCCGCCGCCAGAGCACGTTCTTGCCCTTCTCCCAGTTCCCCTCGGGGCGCACCCCGTAGGCGCGGGCCGCGGCCTCGGCCTCCGCGCCCAGCACCTGCCGCCACTCCTCCCAGGTCCAGACGTAGTAGGCGCCCTCGGCCCCGGGCCGGCCGGCGTCGAGCGCGCTGTAAAACCCGCCCTCGGGGGCGGCCAGCTCGGCCAGGAGGAAGTCGAGGGTCTCCTCCGCGACGCGGCGGAAGCGGGGCTCGCCGGAGATCCTCCAGGCGCCCAGGTAGACGCGCGCGAGCTGGGCGTTGTCGTAAAGCATCTTCTCGAAGTGGGGCACCCGCCAGGCGGCGTCCACCGCGTAACGATGGAAGCCTCCTCCGAGCTGGTCGTAGATCCCCCCCTCAGCCATGGCGAGGAGGGCGGGCCCGAGCATCCCCCACGCCTCCCGATCGCCGAGCCAGGCCAGGCGGAGCAGGAAGCCGAGCAGCGGGGCCTGGGGAAACTTGGGCTCGACGCCAAAACCTCCATGCTGAGGATCGAACTCAAAGGCCAGGGCCTCCAGGGCCAGTCGCTCGAGACCCTCCGGACGTCCCCCGGGGGCCTGAGCCAGGATCCGGGCCGGCGCGAGCCGCTCGGCCTGGGCCCGGAGCTCCTCCTCCCGCTCGGCCCAGGCCCGGGCGACCGCGAGCAGCACCTCGCGAAACGCCGGCCATCCCCCCCGGCGCTCCTTGGGAAAATAGGTGCCCCCGTAGAAGGGCTTGCCCTCGGGGGTGAGGAAGAGGTTGAGCGGCCAGCCTCCCGCGCCCCCGGACATCTTCTGGTAGGCGCGCATGTAGAGCTGGTCGATGTCGGGGCGCTCCTCGCGGTCCACCTTGATGGAGACGAAGTAGCGGTTCAAGATCTCCGCGGTCTCGGGGTCCTCGAAGCTCTCCTCCTCCATCACGTGGCACCAGTAACAGGTGGCGTACCCGATCGAGAGGAAGATCGGCTTGTTCTCCCGCCGGGCCCGGGCGAACGCCTCCTCGCCCCAGGGATACCAGTCCACCGGATTATCGGCGTGCTGGCGCAGGTAAGGGGAGGTCTCGCCCGCCAGCCGGTTCATCGCGAACCCCCCGGGAAGCACCAGCAACGCCACCAGAAGAAAAAGGACCACATCCTCATCCTCGGCGCCGGCGGGCCGGGTCAAAAGAAGCCACCTCACGTTCGGGCGGGGACGCGGAGGCGGCGTTCCTCTGCGGGGCGCCGAAGCCAGAGCCAGATCTCGCGGTTTCCCCGCTTGCCGGGAAGGGGGCTCTCCGCCTCTCCCAGGACCTCGAAGCCAAGCGAGCGGGCGGTCTCCGCCACCCGCCAAAACGCTCGGCGCCGGCCCCCGGGGTCGGCGACCACCCGCGCCCCGGGCCCGAGCTCGAACTGGGGTTTGACGAGCACGAGCGCATCGGCCCCGAGCGCAAGCACCCTAAAAAGCGCCGGCAGGAGCTTTGTGCTCGAGATGAAGGAGACGTCCATCACCGCGAGCTCCACGGGCTCGGGGATCGGGATCCCCTCGCGGGCGTTCACCCCCTCCATCGCCACCACCCGAGGGTCGTCGCGAATTCTCGGGTGGAGCTGGCCGTGCCCCACGTCCACGGCGTAAACCCTCCTTGCCCCCCGTTCGAGGAGGACCTGGGTGAAGCCCCCGGTGCCCGCCCCCACGTCGAGCGCCACCTTGCCGGCGGGCTTCACGGGAAAAGCCGAAAGCGCCCCGAGGAGTTTATACGCCGCCCGGCCCACGTAGCGCTCAGGGGCAGCGAGTTCAACCCGGGCCCCCTCGGCCACGGGGTGGGCGGGCTTTTGCACCACCCGGCCGTCCACCCGCACAAGCCCCCGGCGGATCAGGGACTTCGCCTTTTCCCGGCTCTCGGCGAGGCCGGCTTCCACCAGGTAGCGGTCGAGCCGCATCAGGTCGTGCTCGACTCCTCGTCGAGGTAGATCTCGCGGAGGTCTTCTTCGGTAAAGGCCAGGTTCTCCCCGCGAAAGCCCGGCAGGGCCTCGATCCGCTGCCAGGAGGAGCGGTACCAGGGCGCCTGGGGCGGCCTCCGGGTGGGGGCGATCCGGGCCGCCCGGGTCTCGCCGTGGTAGGGCCAGATCTCGTAGACGTTGAAGTCCTGTAGGATCTCGGTGAGCACCATTCCGTAGTCAAGGAGCGCGCGCTGGAACTCGGCCCAGCGAAAGAGCGAGGCGTCGCGCAAGGTGAGCCCGAAGTAGCCGGCGCTCCCGGGCGCCTTTAGCGCCGCGATTCCCCGGGCGATGAAGGCCCTGAAGGCCCGCGGCGTCTCCGGCGGGTCGGTGACGAAGACGTCGAACGCTCCGAGCCACTCCTCGGGGAAGGGATTTCGAAGGTCGAAGACCCGGGCCTCGGCGTTTTCGATCCCGAGCTCCCGGAAGGCGCGGTTATCGAAGGCGATGAGCCGGGGGTCGATGTCCAGGATCAGGACCCGCTTCGCCCGCCGGGTAAGGGCGATGGCGAGCCCGGTGAGGTCGTCCTCGGCAGCGAGGACCAGGATCTCCTTGCCGTCGAGGTCGCCCCGGGAGGCCATGTGCAGCACCCGGGCCACCGTGGTCTCGGGGGTCACGTAGCCCTGGTCGAACTCCTGGACGCTCTCGGGCCGGTCCTTGGCCAGGGCGAGGACGGTCTGGTAAAGCGCCCGGTCGGCCCAAAACGGCACCCCCCTCCCCTCGCAAGCGGGGCAGGCGTGCCGCTCGGGGGGACGGATGCCAAGGGCGGCGGCGGCCCCGCGCCCCGCTTCGGTGAGCACGAGCTCGTCGCCCTGACGCGAAAGCAGGCCCTCCTCGATCAGAACCTCGACGATCGCCGCCGCCCCCGGCACCGGCAGGGCGGCCCGGTCCACCACCTGCCAGAAATCGCTGGTCGCGAGTAGCGCCGAGAGCACCCGGGCCACGCTCCGGCCGTAGAGCCGGACGCCGCTCCGCTTGCTTGCGCGTTGGGCTAGGGCCTCGAGATCCACGGCGCTGGATTTTAGCACAAGGCAAAGGACCGGCCCCAAGGCCGGCCCCGCCCCCTCTCCCCCGGCCGGCTAAAGGGCGGGCTCGAGCACCACCCGCTCGGCGTCCGCCCAAAGCCCCTCGAGGTCGTAGTACTCGCGGGCCTCGGGGCTCATCAGGTGCACGAGAAGCGGCCCGTAGTCAAGCAGGACCCACCGGCTGGAGGGCCCCTCCACCGACTCCGGCCGCACCCCCATCGCCTCGAGCCCCTCCCGCACCGCCCGCTCCAGGGCCTCGAGGTGCGGGGTGCTGGTGCCGGTAGCGATCAGGAAGTAGTCAAGGGTGTCGGAAACCCCCCGGAGATCCAGGGCCACGATGTTCTCTGCCTTCTTTTGGTCAAGGATTCGGTAAGCCTCCCGGATCAAGCGATCCACTCCAATCGGGATTCCCATCCAAACCCATTGTACCAAAGCAGGGCACCGGGCCG
>JALSJG010000170.1 GCA_026989475.1 Thermaceae bacterium
AAAACCTCGGGGTATACTTGAGCTCACCATGCCCCAATCGGCGCGCTCCATCAGCTGGGGGATCGCGCTCTTTTCGGGCGCTGCTGCGTTCGTCTTGTTGCTCGAGCGCCACCCCGGGTGGAGCGCGATGGCCGTGATTCCGGTGGGTACCGCCACCGTTGCCTACGGTCCCCTTTGGGGGGGATTGGTGGCGGTTTTCGCGCTTGTGCTGGGTATTGGGCTCGGATCCGACCCGGCCGGGCTGGGCGTATTGCTGCTGGCCCTCGGGTTTGCGGTGGTGGCGGGATCGGCGCTGCGAGCGGTCATCCTGGGAATGCTCCGCCGGGAACAGCGGCTTCGGCGTAGCCTGAGCCTCTTGAACCAAGCCCTCGATGAGGTGATCAAGCGGGCCGACAAGGATTCCGTACTGGCGGCGCTTCCCGAGTTGCTCGCGGCGTACGCGGACGCGAACGTATCGGTCTGGGTGCCGACCCGCGCGGGCTTTCGCCGGGTAGCCGCCGAGGGGTCGCCGGAGATCCGCCATCTGGAGGAGCGAAGCGTCGTGGGGCGCGCTTACCGGGAGGGGCGGCCGGTGTACGTCGAGGACGTGCGCGAGGAGCCCGATTACGTCGATCCCGGGGTGGAGCAGCGCACCGAGCTTTCGCTCCCGATCAAGGTACGGGGCGAGGTGGTAGCGGTCTTGGACCTCGGACGCAAGGCTCCCTTTTACCCCGAGGAGGTCGAGACCTTAGCCCGGTTCGCGGAGGCGGTCGGGCGCTACCTCGCGTTGCTCGCCGAGCACACCGAGAGCCAGCTCGTCGCCGAGCTCACCCGGGCGATCGCCTCCGCCGACTCCCTGGAGGAGGCGGCCCGGAAGGCGCTTGCCCTCGTGGTGCAGTACTTCGATGTGGGCGGGGCGGGGCTCTGGCGCTGGCAGCAGGGCCGGTTCTATCCCGTCGCCTTTTACGGCCGGCGCTTACCCGGCGAGGATCGGCTTCACGCCGAGGGCCTGCCCCCGGGAAGGGGCCTGCTCTGGCAGGTCTACCTTGAGCGGCGGCCCCGCTTCGTCGTCGATTACGCCAGGGAGCCGGATGCCGATCCCGAACTGGTAGCCCGCGGGGTGCGGGGGCTTCTGCTGCACCCGGTGCTGGGGGAACGCCGCGCCCGGGTGGTGCTCTCGCTCCGGGCCGACGGCCCCCGGGTCTGGTTCGAGGACGAGCGGCGGCTCCTCGCGGTGGTGGCCCGGGTACTCGGCTTGATGCTCCGCCAGTACGAGCTCAAGGAGCGGATGGGTGCCCTGCTCGCGCTCGAGCGCGATCTGCCCGAGCTTCCCGAGGACGTCTTCTACCAGCGCCTGCTCGAGGCCGCGGTCCGGCTGGTGCCGGGAGCCGAGGCGGGGAGCCTCCTGGTGCGAGGGAAGGAGGGCTTTCGCTACCGTGCGGCGGTGGGTTACGACCTGGACGCCCTCGTCAAGATCCGTTACGACGAGAACGGACTCGCATCCTGGTGCGGCCCGGGGTTTCATAAGGGGCGCCCGCGCCTGCTTTCCCGGGAGGACGGGGAGCTGGAGGCGAAGAGCCACGAGACCGCCCCCCCGGAGGTGATCGACACCGCCGGTCGGCTCGGCGAGATCCAGCAAAATCTCTGCGTTCCCATCGTGTACCAGGATGAGGTCCTCGCGGTCTTGAACCTCGATGCGCTCTCGGATCCGGGGGCGTTCGACCGGGAGTCGCTCGAGGTGGCGAACGCCTTTGCCGTGCAGGTGGCGGCGATGCTTCACGAGGCCGCCCGCCGGCGCTTTCTCGAGCAGGCGGCGCTCACCGACCCCCTGACCGGGCTCGCCAACCGCCGGGCCTTCGACCAGCTGCTCGCTACCGAGCTCGCGCGGGCCAAGCGGCAGGGCTATCCCCTGGCCCTGGCGGTCATGGACCTCACCCGGTTCAAGGAGATCAACGACCGCTTCGGCCACCCCGCCGGCGATCGCGCCCTGGTACGGGTCGCCGAGGCGCTTAAGAAGGTGCTCCGGAGCTCCGATCTTCTCTTTCGCTGGGGCGGGGACGAGTTCGCGGCCATCCTGCCCTACGCCGACCGGGCGGGGGCGAGTGCCGCCGCCCGCCGCTACGCCGAGGCGATCGCCGGGGTCTGCGTCGAGGACGTCTGCCTCGGGGTGAACATCGGGGTGGCCGCCTGTCCCGAGGATGCCCAGGATGC
>JALSJG010000171.1 GCA_026989475.1 Thermaceae bacterium
CGGGGCCGGCGAGCCGGCCGGTGGCGCGGCCCGCCCGGAGCTCGAGCGGGGTACCGAGGGCCTCGACCCCGGGAGCGAGCCGCGCCGCGAAGGCCTCGAGCACCGGCTGGTACGTCCCCGAGGCCAGCACCACTCGGTGCCCCCGGTCGAGGTGGTCGAAAAGCCGCGCGAGCGTCCGCTCCTTGCGCGCAGGCCAAAGCGCCTCCTCCACCACCCACTCGGCCATTCTTCGGAGCTCGGCCCCGTCCATCCCCCGAAGCAAAGCGGCGAGGTCCCGCATCCAGACGTTTTGGTACCCGCGCCTCGGCAAAAGCCCCGCCCTGGCGAGAAGCGCCCCCGGCAGGTGCAGGGCGAAAAAGCGATCGTAGGCGGCCTTTTTGCCGTGGGTCCTCAGGTACTGGGCGAGCCCCTTCCAGGTCTCGCCCGCGGTAAGGGTGCCCTCGAGGTCGAAGACCGCGGTCAAAGCGCCTCCGGGTGGTGCTTTTGCCAGTAGCGGACGAGGCCGTACACCGAGTAGGCGCTGGGGTTTGCCGCCTCGTAGCGGGCGACGGCCTCCCCCTCGAGCCCGGCGGCGGCGAGCTCCGCCCGCACCTTGGCCTCGAAAAGGGGCACCATCGCCTCGGGGGAAAGCCCTTCCCGAAGGCGCGCGCGCACCCACGCGCCCCAGTCCGAAAGCCGCGCCTCGAGCGCGTCGAGCGTCCGCTCCTTGTCCCGGTAGGCGCCGGAGTGGGTGAGGTAGAGGGTCTTGGCGGGGAGGGCCCTTAGCTGCGCGATCGAGCCCCTCCAGTCCTCGAGCTGGATGTCGGGCGGGGGGCAGGGGGGAAGCACCGGCCCCCCGGAAAGCCGCACCCCGGCGACGTCGCCGGTGAAGAGGGCGTCCTCGAGGGCCCAGACGTGGTGGTGCACCGCGTGCCCGGGGGTGGCGTGGGCGGTGAAGACCCGCCCGCCGACCGCGACCCGCTCCCCGTCCTCGGCGACCTTAAGGCGCTCCTTCGGGACCGGCCGGAGTTCGCCCCAAAGCTCCTCCATCCGGTCGCCGTAGATCCGCCGGGCGCTCTCAACGAGCCGGGTGGGATCGGCGAGGTGCCGCGCCCCCCGGGGATGCACGTGAACCCGGGCCCCGGCCTCGGCGAACCGCCAGGCGGCGCCGGCGTGGTCCAGGTGGATGTGGGTGAGGAAGACGTCGGTGACGTCGGCAAGGGCGTAGCCGAGGGCCCCGAGCCCGGCCACCACCCCGCCGAACGCCGACTCCGGCCCGCTCTCGACGAGCGCCACCCCCGCTTCGTGGGGGACGGCGAAGACCGCGATCACCCCCTCGCGCCCCCGCCAGCGGGTATCGAGGACGTGGATCAAGGCGCCCTCCCCACCGGGTTTTTGAGCGTGCCCACGCCCTCCACCGAGACCTCCACCACGTCCCCCACCGCGAGGGGGCCCACCCCCTCCGGGGTGCCGGTGAGCACCACGTCGCCGGGGTAGAGGGTCATGAAGCGGGAGATGTAGGCGAGCACCCGCGGCACCGAAAAGATCAGGTCGGCGGTGTTTCCCTCCTGGCGGAGCTCGCCGTTTACGTAGGTGCGCACCGCGACGCTCCCGGGGTCGAGCTCGGTCTCGATCCAGGGCCCGAGCGGCAGGAACCCGTCCGCCGACTTGGCCCGCACCCACTGCAGGTCACTCCGCTGCTTGTCCCGGGCGGTGACGTCGTTGGCGGCGGTGTAGCCGAGCACGTAGCCAAGGGCCTCCTCCTCGGGGACGTTTTTCATCGTTCGCCCGATCACCACCGCGAGCTCCCCCTCGTAGTGGAGCTCGTTCGTCCAGTCGGGGTAGGGGATCGTGCCGCCGTGGGGCAAGAGGGCGTTCGGGGCGATGAGGAAAAGCCCGGGCTCACGAGGTGGCGCCTCGCCCCCCATCTCGCGCACGTGGCCGAGGTAGTTCTTGCCTACGGCGACGATCTTGGTGGGCTCGGCGGGGACGAGGAGCTCGAGCGAGGCGAGCTGGTAGCGCTCGCCGGTCCGCTTGCCGAGGGGTCCCTCGGTGGCGTAGACCCAGGGGCCCTCGAGCACGCCGTACTGCCCGTTCCCGAAGCGGAGGATCTTCATGCACCCAGTTTATCGGCCCCGAAGGAGCATCTGGAGGGCCCGGGCCCCCATGGCGAGCC
>JALSJG010000172.1 GCA_026989475.1 Thermaceae bacterium
GGCTTCAAGGCGAGGCTGACCCGGACCGTCCCCTGGGCCGGCAGGGTCAGGTTGAGCGGTACCGCCGCCAGCGCGTAGGCCTTCTCCTTGGACTCGGGGCCCGGGGTGAAGACCACGCTCTGGTCCACGAGGAGTAGCGGGAGGAAGCCGGGGTTATAGACCTCGAAGACCACCTGCTTCTTCTCCGGTTGGTAGGTGGCGGAAAGCACCACCGGCGAGGGGGGCACCGCGGCGAGCGCGGCCCGGGAGCGCGACGCCTGGATGAAGACGCCGGAGCCGATGCCGACCAGAAGGGCGACGAGCAAAGCTATGACCAAGCTGCCAGCAATATTCCTCATAAGTATCACCTCATCTTTCATGCGCATTATGCGCCCATTATTGCTTCGCGTCAATAGAAAAAGCTGCGCCCCTTCTTTGCAAGGGGCGCCTAACGGGAACGGCCGCTTTTCGGGCTCAGGGTTCCTCGGATGCTTCTTTGAAGAGCCGGTCGAAGGCCGCGCGGGACCCGCTACGCGGCTTCATCCGGTAGAGATCGCCCTTTTGCTCGATCGCGCCTTCGGCGAGGAGGGCGGAAAGGGCCTCCCTTAACTCCTTACGCGAGAGCTCCTCCCCGGCCTCGTCCAGGTAGCGCAGGATCTCCCGCTCGCCCGCCCAGCCGAGCCGCTCGATCGCCTTCTTCACCCAGCCCTTCGCGTCCATGCCGGGATTCTACCCGCGGTATCCTGGGGGCGGTGGCCGGGGACTGCCGGGTCGGGACCTCCGGGTACTTCTACCGCGGGTGGAAAGGGGTTTTCTATCCCGAGGCCCTGCCGCTTTCCCGCTACTTCGACTACTACCAGGAGCACTTCGACACCGTCGAGGTGAACGCAAGCTTTTACCGCTTCCCCACCCGGGAGACGGTGCGCCGTTGGTACCGCGAGGCCTGGGAGGGCTTCCGCTACGCGGTCAAGGCCCACCGGGAGATCACCCACCTGAAGAAGTTCAGTGATCCTGCCCGGGTGCGGGATTTTTACGAGGTCGTTGCGGGGCTCGGCGAGAAGCTCGGCCCGGTGCTCTTCCAGCTGCCCCCCTCCTTCCGCTACCGGCCCGAGCACCTCGAGCGGCTGCTCTCCGCCCTGGACCCGGACTTCAAGAACGCCGTCGAGTTCCGCCACGCCTCCTGGTGGGACGAGGCGGTCTACGGGGCGCTGCAAAGGGCCCGGGTGGCCTTCGTCTCGGTGAGCGCGCCGGGGCTGCCCGAGACCTTCGTGAACACCGCCTTCGTCTACCTGCGCTTCCACGGCCGACGCGCCTGGTACCAGGACGACTACCCCGAGGAGGAGCTCGCCCGCTGGGCCAAAGCCGCCCGGGGAAGGCCCGCCTTCGCCTACTTCAACAACACCGACCTTGGCCACGCGCCGAAGAACGCCCTGCTTTTCCGGAGGCTTTTGTGTCGGCCGTGAGGGAGCACTCGGCGGGCGGCGTGCTGGTGGAGGACGGGAAGGTTTTGCTCGTTCGTACGCAGAACTTAAAGGGCGAGGAGGTCTGGACCTTCCCCAAGGGGCTGGTGGAGCCCGGCGAGCGCCCCGAGCGCACCGCCCTCCGCGAGGTCTTCGAGGAGACCGGGTACCAGGCCGAGATCCTGGCCCCCTTAGGCTCGGTGACCTACTGGTTCGTGCGGAACGGCAAGCGGGTGAAGAAGACGGTGGACTGGTTCCTGATGCGCCCGCTACGCCAGGTCAAGGACCCCGACTGGGAGGTTTTGGGCGTGGAGTGGGTACCCTTTAAGGAGGCCGAGCAAAGGCTCCGCTACAAAAGCGACCGGGAGCTCCTCGCCCGGGTGCGGGAGGCCCTCGGTGGCTGATTCGACCTTCGTCTGGCGCTTTGCCCTCTTGCCGGAGCCGGGTCCGCTTCGGGGGGAGCCGGTCGCGATCAAGGACAACCTTGCGGTGGCCGGCCTTCCCACCACCGCGGGTTCAAGGGTGCTCCGGGAAACCGCCCCGGCAACCCGGCACGCCGCCGCCGTCCGGCGGCTCCTGCGGGCCGGGGCCCGGATCGTCGGCCGCACCAACATGACCGAGCTCGCCTACTCCGGCCTCGGCCAAAACCCCCACTACGGGACGCCGGAAAACCTCCTTTTCCCGGACCGCCTGCCCGGGGGTTC
>JALSJG010000173.1 GCA_026989475.1 Thermaceae bacterium
TCTTCTCGGCGTCGAAGCTGGCCTTGCCGATGGGGGCGTGGACCACCCCGGTCTTGTCGTTTCGGAACTCGATCCGGCCGGCCTTGATCTCCTTGATGATCTCGCCGATGTTAAAGCCCACGGTGCCAGCTTTAGGGTTCGGGAGGAGTCCCCGGGGGCCAAGGATCCGGCCGAGCTCCCGGCCGACCACGCCCATCATGTCGGGGGTGGCGACGACGGCGTCGAAGTCGAGCCAGCCCTCCTTGATCTTCTTCACGAGCTCCTCGCCCCCCACGAACTCGGCCCCAGCCTCCTCGGCCTCTTTGAGCTTTTCCCCTTTGGCGATCGCGACCACCCGCACCTGGCGGCCGGTGCCGTGGGGCAGGGCCACGGTCGAGCGCACCGTCTGGTCGGACTTACGGGGATCGATGCCGAGCTTGATGTGGGCTTCGACGGTCTCGTCGAACTTGGCGCTCGCGAGCTCCTTGACCAGCTTCGCCGCCTCCTCGGGGGTGTAGAACCGGTCGCGGTCCACCTTCTCGAGGAGGTTCAGGTAGCGCTTCCCCCGCTTAGGCATCGGGCACCCCCTCCACCTCCACGCCCATGGAGCGGGCGCTACCGGCGATCATGCGGGCCGCCGCCTCGAGGCTCGCGGCGTTTAGGTCTTTCATCTTCATCTCGGCGATCTTGAGGCAGTCGTCCCAGGTGATCTTGCCGACCTTCTGCCGCCCGGGCTCGCTCGCCCCCTTCTCGATCCCCGCCGCCTTGCGAATGAGGTAGGAAGCAGGCGGGGTCTTGGTGACGAAGGTGAAGGAGCGGTCGGCGTAGATGGTGATCTCCACCGGGACGATGGCGTCGCCCATGTTGGCGGTGGCGGCGTTGAACGCCTTGACGAACTCCATGATGTTGGCGCCGTACTGACCCAGCGCCGGGCCCACCGGCGGGGCCGGGGTGGCCTTGCCGGCAGGCAGCTGCAGCTTTACGAAACCTACGACTTTCTTTGCCATCTCGAACCCTCCCTAGCTCCCCCGAACTTCGGGGTACGAACGCCGGGCTAGGCCTTCACGACCTGCGAAAAGTCCAGCTCGACCGGGGTCTCCCGGCCGAAGATCGAAACCAAGACCTTGACCTTGTTGCGCTCGGGGTGAATCTCGCTCACCACCCCGGTGAAGTCGGCGAAGGGGCCGCTCACCACCCGGACCACGTCGCCTTCCTTGAAGGTGACCTCGGGTTTGGGCCCTTCCTTCTCCCCGGCGACCCCGCTCGCCTTCAGGATGCGCTCGACCTCCTCCGGAGTCAGGGGCACCGGGCGGTACTTGCCCCGCTCGTCGGTGACCCCCACCACCCCGGTGACGCCGGGGGTGTTGCGCACCACCTCCCAGGCCTCGTTGGGCTCCTCGGGGTTGTCGCCGAGGTCCATCTGGACGAAGACGTAGCCGGGAAAAAGCTTGCGGTGGGTGATCTCCTTCTTGCCGCCCTCGCGGTGCTCCACGATCTCCTCGGTGGGGATGAGGACCTGAAAGATCTTGTCCTGCATGCCGAGCGCGCGGGCCCGCCGCTCGATGTTCTCCTTGACCTTGTCCTCGTACCCCACGTAGGTGTGGACCGCGTACCACTCGATGCTCATCGCAACAACCCTGTCACACCCTGGATGAACCAACCGAAGAAGAGGTCGTAGACCCAGAGGATCACCATCATGAAGAAGGTAAAGAGGAGCACCGCCTCGGTGGACTGGATGATCTCGTCGCGGCTCGGCCAGGTCACCCGGGCGAGCTCGGCCCGGGCCTCGCGGAAGTAGTTGACGATCCGGGCGAGCATCTTAGACCTTGACCTCCCGGTGCACGGTGTGCTTCTTGCACCAGGGGCAGTATTTCCTGAGCTCGAGCTTGGTGGGGGTGTTGCGCTTATTCTTCTCGGTGGTGTAGTTGCGGCGTTTGCACTCGGTGCACTCGAGCTGGATGATGATGCGGACGTCGCTGGCCATGGCTTCCTCGCTTCCAAAGGGGGACCGGTAGCCCGGCCCCCCTCGGATCGCTTACTCCAGGATCTTGGTGACGACGCCGGCGCCCACGGTGCGGCCGCCCTCGCGGATCGCGAACCGGAGCCCCTCCTCCAAAGCAATCGGCTTGATCAGCTCCACCGTGAAGTTCACGTTGTCCCCGGG
>JALSJG010000174.1 GCA_026989475.1 Thermaceae bacterium
TCGAGGGAGAGGGGATAGGGCTCGGCCCCGGCCACCGCCGCCGCCCCCCAGTAGCTGGGGTAGGCGACCTCGGGCAGGAGCAGCACGTCCCCGGGGTCGAGGACGGCGAGCAAGAGGTGCCCAAGCCCCTCCTGGCTCCCGATCAGGGTGAGGGCCTCCGTGTCCGGATCGAAGCGCACCCCGAAGCGGCGGAAAAACCAGCCGGTCGCGGCCTCGAGGAAGGGGCGGGTGCAGCTTTTCAGGCAGTAGCCGTAGGTCTTGGGGTCGAGGGCGGCCTCGGCCAGGGCCTCCATCGCCTCCCGCGGGGGCGGGAGGTCGGAGGAGCCCAGGGAGAGATCGATGAGATCGCCGCCGGAGCTCCGGCGGCGGGCCTTGGCCTGGTCCATGAGCAGAAAGACCGATTCGGGGACGGAAGCGGCGCGACGCGAGGCGAAGCTAGGCATGCTCCATTCCACCTCCGAACGATCTTCCGGTGATCGTCTCCAGCGCGTGGGGGATGACCGGCAAAAGGGCGGAAAGGGACTCCGCCGCTCCCTTGGGGCTGCCCGGAAGGTTGACGATCAGGCTCTTTCCCCGCACCCCGGCGACGCCCCGGGAGAGGGCCGCCATCGGGGTTTTCTTAAGCCCCTCGAGTCGCATCAGCTCGGCGAGGCCGGGGACCTCCTTGTCGAGGACCTCCCGGGTGGCCTCGGGGGTGTGGTCCCGGGGGGCGAGGCCGGTACCGCCGTTCGTCAGGATGAGCTCGAGCCCCAGCTGATCCGCCCAGAGCCTCAGCACCCGCCGGATCTGGGCGGGCTCGTCGGGGACCACCTCGTAGGCGGCGACCTCGAAGGGCCCCTCCTTCAAAACCTCCTGAATCGCCTCCTGGGTGGTGTCCACCCGCTCTCCGCGGGCGCTGCGGTCGGAGACCGTGAGAATGCCTACCCGTATCATCCGCGTCCCTCCAGACAGCCCTTGAGCAGGTGCTCGAGCCGGGCGATCCGGTCCTCCAACCGGCGGACCTCTTGGATCAGGGTGGCGAGGGCCTGGGCGGTGTCCTCCGGGGTGGCGTCGCTCTCCTCCTCCACCCAGCGAAACCCGTCCCAGCGATAGCGCACGCGCACGCCGTAATCGCGTAGATACGCCCAAAGGATCCGATCGTCGGCGCGGTAGTGGAGCTCCATCCCGGGCGGGGGCTCGACCCCGTTTTCGAGATCCCAGGGCACCACCCCGGGGCGATGGTCGTCGCCGTCCAAGAAGTTCCGGAGTGCTTCCTTCGCGGCCTCGAGCCCGGCTTCGGGCATGTTCTTATTTAAACAAACCCCCGGCCCGGCCGGGGGTCTTCCGGGAGGGGTTGCCGCGCGCTAGGGCGTCGTCTCCTCCTTCTGTTCCTTTTCCGGAGCCGCCTCCTCGGTCTCGGGGGCGAGGTTTTTGAGCACCTCTTGCAGGGTGTTCTCAATCTTGGCCTTTTTCTTGAGCTCCTCGATCCAGGTCCGGGCGGCCTCGGCCCGCTTCTCGGCGAGGGCGAGCCTTTCCGCCTCGGCCTGGACCTCCTCAAAGGGCCGGACCACCTCGGGGCTCACCGCGCGGACGATCGCTACCTGGTAGTCGTTCTCCCCCACCTGGATCACGTCGGAGACCTTGCCACCGGGGCCCTCCTCCCTGGGGGCGTCGCCGAAAACCACCGGCAGGAACACCGGGGGGAGCTGGTCGGGGGTAACCCGCTCGGCCTCTACGTACTCTCCCCCGAGTTGCTCGGCGAGCGCCTCGGGGTCCTCGCCCTTGAGCACCCGTTCCCGGTATTCCTTGGCCTTGGCCTCGTCCTCGAACCGGGCAAGCGCCACGGAGGCGGTGGCCGGGATGGTGAACCGGGCCTTGTTCTTCTCGTAGTAGGCCCGGACCTCTTCCTCGGTGACGGTGAGGTCCTGGGTCTTCCAACGCTGTACGTCGGAGGCGATGCGGGCCTTCGGGCCGAGGAAGGGCTTGCCGGTCTTCTTGGCCTCCTGGAAGAGGAGCTCGTTGGTCACGAGCTGGTCCAGGGTGGTGGGGTAGAAGAACTGGACCACCAGCTCGCCGAGGCCCTGCTGGATGAGCTCGGGGACCTGCGGGTTCGAAAAGACCACCTGGGAAACGTCCTCGAGCTTGATCTCGGC
>JALSJG010000175.1 GCA_026989475.1 Thermaceae bacterium
GGGGTGGGGCCGAAGCGCTTTCTGAAGGCCCAGGCCCGCCACCCCGCAGACCCCGCCGCGGCGGCGGGCGCTCTCGGGCCCGAGATCCTCGCGGCCTACCGGAAGGTACGCGAAGCGGGCGTCGCCGAGCGGGTGCTCGAGCGGGCCGAAGCCCTCGGCGTTCGCGTCCTCGGGCCCGGCGATTCCAACTACCCCGAGGGGCTTTCGCACCTCGCCGACCCGCCGGTTCCCCTTTTCGTAAAGGGGGAGGTCCCGCCCTGGGAAGCGGCGGTGGCGATCGTGGGCACCCGGAGGGCGAGCCCCTGGGCGAGAGGGTTCGCCGGGGAGCTCGCGGCGGCGCTCGCCCGGGCGGGGGCCACGGTGGTCTCGGGCCTTGCCCGGGGAATCGACGCCGCCGCCCACCGGGGGGCGCTCGAGGCCGGGGGAAAGACGCTCGCGGTCCTCGGGAGCGGCCTCGACCGGATCTATCCCCCCGAGCACCGGGAGCTCGCGGAAAGGATGGCGCTCGTCTCCGAGTTCCCCTTCGGCACCGGGCCGAGGCCGGAACACTTCCCGAGGCGCAACCGCCTGATCGCGGCGCTGGTTCGGGCGGTGGTGGTGGTCGAGGCCCCCGAACGCTCGGGGGCGCTGATCACCGCCCGCTTCGCCCTCGAGCTCGGGCGCGAAGTCCTCGCCGTCCCCGGCCGTCCCACCGACGTGAAAAGCCGCGGGGCTAACCGGCTGATCGCGGACGGCGCCCCGCCGGTGCTCGGCCCCGAGGAGCTCCTCGCCTACCTGGGCCTGAAAGCCACGCCAGAGGAAAAGCCCGAACCCCCGCCCCACCTAAGGGAGCTTTACGAGGCCCTGAGGCGCGTCGGGGAGGCCCTGCCGGACGACCTCGCTCAGAGCACCGGAAAGGACGCCGGCTGGGTGCTCGCGGGGCTTATGGAGCTCGAGCTCCTGGGCCTCGCCGAAGCCCTCCCCGGCGGCCGGTACCGGGCCCGTTGACCCACCCGGATTACCCTCGTCCACCGCCCGTTTAACCACCCACCTACGTGGCATCCAAACCCCTTCTAGCCGACAGGACCCAGGGTTAAAAAAGGCGTGTCCTGACAACACCCGGGAACCCACCCAAGGAAGCGATAAATTCATTTCATATGGACGGAGCGCTCTTCGCCCAAAAGCCGCCGAGCGATCGTATCCTCACTACATTCGCCGCGTTTTTGCGCCGGGATGGCGGCCGTCGCCCTTTGGCTTTGGACCATCGGCGACCCGCTTGAAAAGGCCGTGGGTGCACTTGCCTTAGTCGTAGGGGTTCTCTACTCCCTTTGCTCTGTTTTTCGGTTCTTGAAACCCCCTCCAAAGCACTACTGTCTTGTGGAAGGCGCGATTCGTTTCGGCAACGCAGCGCTCTCCCTTTTGGATATCCGTTCCGGCCGGGTCGTGCGCCGCCCCGTCTGCCCCTGGCTCCGGAGCACCCTCGTCGAACTCGCCCTCGAGCTCGAATCAAAGGGCGGCCGGACCCTGGCCCTCCCGCTCACCTACCCAGGCTGGGAGCAGGTCTACGAGGCCTTACGCGCGCGCCGCCCCGAGCTCGGACTGCCCCGCTGGCAAGATGAACCCCTCGTCTTGGAGGAGATGGCTCGCGGCCGCGGCGCCATTCGCCTTCCCAGCTGCGCCCGCATCGTAAGGGAGAACTTCTACCTCGGTGTGCTGGCCGCCTTTTTCTTCGGCTTCTTCCTTCTGCCCGCGATCCTCGTGCTTTTTCCCTTTACGAGCTTGGTTTCGGAGAACATAGGGCTGTTTTCGGTGCCCCTTGTCCTACTCCTCTACCACCGCTTCGTCCAAAAACGGGTCTAAACTGAAAACTGCCGGGGTGCCCGGGAAGACTCAGAGCACCCCGGCGAGTGACGACCGCTATTTCCCGTACTTCTCGAGCGCCTTCTCGACGAAGGCGTTGGTATAGGTCTTTTCGAGCTCCACCTTAGCTTTTGCCAGTTTCTCGTCGAACATGCTAAGTACCTTGTAGGCGGTCTTTGGCCCCTCGGGCGGGAAGCGGCCGTCCTCGCTGAACATGGAAAGCGAGTTGGCGACGATCTTCCGGTAAAGCTCGGGGTCGTTTTGGTAGTAGCTCTTCGGCATGACCGCCACCACCTCGTCGACGCTCTTGCCCCGAAGCCAGATCAAAGCCCGCACCATCGCGTTGACCAACCGCTGGGTGGTTTCGGGGTACTTCTCGACGAAATCCCGCTTGGCGTAAAGCGTCGCCGCCGGGTAAGGGCCCCCGAAGACCCGGATCGTGTCCTCGGGCTTACGGGTATCCACCAGGACCTTCAAAAGCCCCCGGGCCTCCAGGGTGGTGACCACCGGCTCCACGTGGCTAATCGCCTCGATTCCCCCCTTTTCGAAGGCCGCGATCGCGGAGGAGGCCCCGCCCACGCCGATGATCGAGACGTCGGTGGGCTTGAGCCCGTTCTTCACGAGCAGGTAGTAGACGAAGTAGTTGGTGGAAGACCCGGGCTTGGTCACCCCCACCTTGCGCCCCTTTAAGTCCTTCACCGACCGGATCTCGTCCGCGAGCTTCGACTGCACGCCGAGGACGATCCCGGGGTACTTGCCCACCAGCACCGTACCCACGAGGTCGCGGCCCTGGGCCTGAAGCCGCACGATGTGGTCGAAGTAGCCCATCACCACGTCGGCCGAGCCCCCGAGCATCGCCTTGAGCGCGGCCGAGCCGCCCTTGAAGTCCTGGATTTCCACGTCGAGCCCTTCGTCCTCGAAGTAGCCGAGCTGCTCGGCGACGGTGAGCGGCAGGTAAACGACCAGGCTCTTGCCGCCGACCGCCAGCACCACGCGCTTCTTCTCCGGGGCCGCGGCGAGCGCGAACCCCACC
Source organism: Thermaceae bacterium (assembly GCA_026989475.1). GTDB lineage: Bacteria > Deinococcota > Deinococci > Deinococcales > Marinithermaceae > WFXV01. The sequence continues at coordinate 2,873 of JALSJG010000175.1, forward strand.
AAAACGAGGACCGCCAGTACCCACTTTTTCATACCGTCCCTCCTTCCCGGCCGGGCTCCGGCCGCCACACGAGAAGGCGGGCCTCGACCCGGCTTACCGCCCAGTCGAGAAGCACCACGAAGACCGCGAGCACCACCATGCCGGCGAAGACCCCGGTGGTGTCGAAGACCCCCTCGGCTTGGGAGATCAGGTAGCCAAGCCCCTTGGCCGCCCCCAGATACTCACCGACCACCGCCCCGATCACCGCAAAGCCGATCGAGGTGCGGAGCGAGGAGAAGATCCAGCTCGCGGCCGAGGGCAGGTAGACGTGCCTTAAAAGCTCGCGCCCGCTCGCGCCGAGCATCCGCGCGTTCGCGAGCACCACCGGGTTCACCTCCTTGATCCCCTGGTAAGTGTTGAAAAAGGCCACGAAGAAAACGAGCGTCACCCCTAGGGCCACCTTGCTCGCCACCCCGAGCCCAAACCAGAGGGTAAAAATTGGCGCGAGGATCACCCGGGGAATCGAGTTCATCGCCTTGATGAAGGGATCGAGCACCGCGCTCGCGGTCGGCGCCAGCGCGAGCCAGAGCCCCATCGCCACCCCGAAGACGGTACCGATCGCGAAGGCGAGCAAGGTCTCCCAAAGGGTGATCCAGAGGTGGCCGTAGATCTCGCCGGAGCGGAACCATTCGGCGATGCGGGCGGCGATGTCGCTGGGTTTTGAGAAGAAGAAGGCGTCCACCCAGCCGATCCGCACCGAAAACTCCCAACCGAGCACCAGGAAAAGCAGCAAAAGCGCCTGAAGGGTCCGCACCCTAGCGCGCATGGGCCCGCATCACCTCCTCGCGGAGTAGCGACCAGATCTCCCGGTGAATCTTGAGAAAGTCCTCGGTGAGCCGCACCTCGGCCACGTCCCGGGGGCGGGGAAGCTCCACCTTGAAGTCGCCCACGATCCGGCTGGCGGGCCCGGCGGAAAAGACCACCACCCGATCGGCGAGGGCAATCGCCTCCTCGAGGTCATGGGTGACGAAGAGCACCGTCTTCTTATCCTCCTGCCAGAGCGCAAGGAGTTCGTTTTCCATAAGCTGCCGGGTCTGCACGTCGAGGGCACCGAAAGGCTCGTCCATGAGCAGGATTTTGGGCCGGAGGATGAGCACCTGGGCGATCGCGACCCTTTTCTTCATGCCTCCGGAGAGCTGGTGGGGGTAGTGGTTTTCGAACCCGGCAAGCCCCACCTTGGCGAGCCAGGCTCGGGCCTGCTCCCTGGCCGCGGCCTCCCCTTCCCCCCGGAGCAAAAGCCCGAGCATGACGTTCCCCAGCGCAGTCTTCCAGGGGAAGAGGCTATCGGCCTGGAAGAGGTAACCGGCCAGGCGGTTCAAGCCGGAAAGGGGCTCGCCGAAGATCCGCACCTCCCCCTCGGTCGGTGGCCGGAGACCCGCCACGATGTTTAAAACCGTACTCTTCCCGCAACCGGTGGGGCCGACGACGGCGACGAACTCCCCCGCCCGCGCCTCGAGGTTCACGCCCTGGATCGCGACGTAGTCGCCGAAACGCTGGGATACACCGAGAAGCTGGATGGCGGGCACGCTTGCGTCGACACGCATGATTTTGCGCGATTGTAATCCCCGGCCCCGTAGTCCGGCAAGCCGCGGTTCGCCCGCACCCTTTCTCCGGGCCCGAGCTTTGGTATCCTCGCGGCGTGGTGGAGCGGGTCTACCTGGCGAAGCCCCGGGGATTCTGCGCCGGGGTGGTGATGGCAATCCAGGCGGTGGAAAAGGAGGCCCGCCGCTCGGAGGGCGATCTCGTCGTCTACCACCAGATCGTGCACAACGAGACCGTGGTCCGGCGCCTCGCGGAGGAGTACGGAGTGCACTTCGTCGAGGACCTCGATGCGATCGAGGAGCTGAAAAAACGTCACCGGCTCTCGGGGAAAATTGTCTTTTCTGCCCACGGTGTCGCCCCCCAGGTCCGGCGAAGGGCGGCCGAGCTCGGGCTTTTACAAATCGACGCCACCTGTCCGCTGGTCACTAAGGTCCACACCGAGGCCAAGAAGTACGCCGCCCTCGGCTACACCATCCTGCTGATCGGCGACTCCGCCGACCACCAGGAGGTGAAGGGCACCCTAGGAGAGGCGCCGGAGAACACGATCCTGGTGGCGGTGCACACCCAGGTGGGCAAGGACCCGCGCCTCGCCGATCCCCGCACCGTCGAGGTCCCGGACCCCGAGAAGGTGGTGGTCCTTACCCAGACCACCCTGAGCGTGGACGATACCGACGCTACCATTGCAATCCTCAAAGCGCGCTTTCCCAAGCTGATCACGCCTCCACGCTCTGACCTTTGCTACGCCACCAAGAACCGGCAGGACGCGGTGCGCCGGCTGGCCCGCCACGTAGACCTCTTCCTCGTGCTCTCAAGCCGCCACTCTTCCAACGGGATGCGGCTTTTCGAACTCGCCTCGGCGCTCACCCGGGCGGTGCGGATCGACGGCCCCGAGGACCTGAGAGAGGACTGGTTCGAGGGGGTCCGGCACGTGGGAATCACCTCGGCGGCGAGCACCCCCGAAGACCTGGTGCAGGGTGCGGTGGCCTGGCTCAAGGACCGCTGGCCGGAGCTCGTATTGATCGAGGAGGGTGAGTGGGAGCAGATCCGTTTCCGGGAACCCAGGCCCAAAACCCCCGAGGAGGTCCTGGCCGAGCTTTGAACGCCGAACACGCCTTCGCGGTCGCGCCGATGCTCGACCGCACCGACCGCCACTTCCGTTATCTTTTTCGCCAGATCAGCCAGCGCGCCCGGCTCTACACCGAGATGGTGGTGGATCAGGCGATCTTACGGGGTGACCGCGCGCGGCTCCTCTCCCACCGGCCGGAAGAACGCCCTCTCGCACTCCAGATCGCTTCCCGCGAACCGATAGAAGCGGCCCGGGCGGCGAGGCTCGCGCTTCCCTATGGCTTCGACGAGATCAACCTGAACGTCGGCTGCCCCTCGGAGAAAAGCCAGCAGATGGGAATCGGAGCGGTGCTCTTCCGCGAGCCCGAGCGGGTGGCGGCGATCCACGAGGCGGTCTACGCCGAAACCGGCGTTCCCCTCACCGTCAAGCACCGACTCGGCCTCGACGAGGACGAGGGCTACGCGCCGCTTGCGCGCTTTGTCGAGCGGGTCGCCCGCGCCGGGGTGCGGGTCTTCATCGTCCACGCCCGGAAAGCGCTGCTCGCGCTCTCCACCCGGAAAAATCGAGAGGTCCCGCCGCTCCGACACGATCTCGTCCACCGACTAAAGCGCGACTTCCCCGAGCTCACCATCGTCACCAACGGAGGGATCGGCACCCTGGAGGAAATCCGCCACCACCTCGCCCACGTGGACGGGGTAATGGTGGGCCGCGCCGCCTACGAGGACCCCTGGCGGTTTTTCCGGGTGGACGCCGGGGTCTTCGGCCTTGCCCGATACCCCGAGCGCTGCCAGGTGGCCCGGCGGATGCTCGCCTACCTCGAGGAGGAGCTCGCCCGGGGCACCCCGGGGCGGGCGGTGGTACGGCACCTCGTCCCCCTCTTTCGGGGGGTGCGGGGGGCCCGGGCCTGGCGCCGGGCGCTCACCGAGGGACCGGCCACCCCAGAAGCGCTCGAGCACGCCCTTGCTTTCGTAGAATGCAGCAAATGAACACCCTTGCCCTGATCGTCCTCGGCCTCCTGATTTTGGCCGTGGCCTTCGCCGTCGGTACCTACAACCGCCTGATCGGCCTAAAGAACCAGATCGACTACGCCCGCGGAGCGGTCGAGGCCCTGCTTAAGAAACGCTTCGACCTCATCCCAAACCTTGTAGCCACGGTCAAGGCCTACGCCAAGCACGAGCGGGAAACCCTGGAGCGGGTCACCGAGCTCAGAAGCCGAATCGGCCGGGCCCAGAGCGACGACGAGCGCTTTCGGCTCGAGGGCGAGCTCTCCGGACTCCTCGGCCGGCTCCTCGTCCAGCTCGAGGCCTACCCCGAGCTTAAGGCGAGCGAGAACTTTCTTGAGTTGCAGGCCACCCTCAACGAGATCGAGGAGCAGCTCGCCGTCGCCCGCCAGGGCTACAACGCCGCCGTGGTCCGGTTCAACAACGCGGTGGAGATGTTCCCGTCGAACCTGGTCGCCCGGGCGATGGGCCTCGCTCCGCGGCCGGTCTTCGAGGCCGGCGAGGCCGCGCAAAGGGCACCCCGGGTGGGCGATCTCTTCCGCCCCTAGCCCCGGAGCACCCGGATCCCGGGGCCAGCCCTGCTCGAGGTCGAAGCCCTTCGCCGAGAAGAACCCGGTACGGGGGAAACACAAACACGCGAGGGGAAAGCAACGAGGGTCTCTTCCGGGCGGTCCACCGAGTCCGCCACCGGCTCCGAAAGCCGGGCTTGCACCCGACAACGCAAACTTGCGGGTCTATCCTTTCAATCGCCCGGGGCATCGCCTTTCCCCCCGCCCGGTGGCGGCCCTCCAAACGGAACGGAAGGTGGGGGGCTAGACTGGGAGCATGCCGGGCTACGACGACGCGCTTCGCTTGATGCACGAGTGGACCGGGTCCGAGGCGCTCCGCCGCCATATGTATGCGGTCGAGGCGGTGATGCGGGCCTACGCGCGGAAGTTCGGAGAGGACGAGGAGACCTGGGCGATCGCCGGGCTCCTCCACGACTTCGACTACGAGCGCCATCCCGACGAGCACCCGAAGGTGGGCGCGAGGGTGCTCGAGGAAAAGGGCTACCCGCCGGAGATCGTCCGGGCCATTCTCGCCCACGCCCCCGAGCGCTCCGGGGTCGAGCCCGAGAGCCTCTTAGAGCGGGCGCTTTTCGCCTCCGACGAGATCACCGGGCTGGTCACCGCCGCGGTCTACGTGCGCCCCGACCGGAGCATCCACTCGCTTTCGGTGAAGAGCCTCAAGAAGAAATTCAAGGACAAGTCGTTCGCCCGGGGGGTGGACCGGGAGGTGTTGAAAAGGGGCGCCGAGCTTTTGGGCGTGGACCTCTGGGAACACGCCGCCTTCGTGATCGAGGCGATGCAAAGGGACGCCGAAAGGCTCGGACTCGCTGGAGGATAGCATAACGTAGCATGGAAAACATTTTCTCGCGGTAGGATCGTCTACGCTCTAAGTACCCCTCCCCCGGGGGGGGAGGGAACGGAGGAGGTCGCCATGCGGATCCTGATCGAGGGAATGAGCTGCGAGCACTGCGTGATGGCGGTGAAGAAGGCGCTTTCCCGGCTGCCTGGCGTGGAGCGGGTGGTCGAGGTAAGCCTCGACCGGGGCGAGGCGGTGATCGAGGGCGAGCCCGACCCCGCCGCCCTCACGAGGGCGATCGAGGCGGCGGGTTACCGGGTCACGGGCGTTCTGGGCGATGGTTAAGCACAAACTCCAGCTTGACCCGGCGGTGCGGGAGGAGGCGCGGCGCCGCCTCCTCTCGATCCGGGGGCACGTGGAGGGAATCCTCCGGATGCTCGAGTCGGAGGACGTCTACTGCGTGGACGCGCTGCGCCAGATTAAGGCGGTGCAGGGCGCGCTCGACAAGGTTGGTGAGTTGGTGCTGAGGAGCCACCTCAAAGACCACGTGGTCACCGCCCACCAGCGGGGAGACGTCGAGGCCATCGTCGAAGAGCTGATGGAGGTGTTGAAGTACCGATGAGTCCGGTCGAGGTCCCGGTTCGCGTCGAGGGCATGACCTGCGCCGCTTGCGTCGCCCGGGTGGAGCGGGCGCTAGCCTCCGCACCGGGGGTAGTCGAGGCCCGGGTCAACCTGGCCACCGAGCAGGCGGTGGTCCGGGTGCGCCCGGATCTTCCGATCGAGGAGGTCCTGCGGCGGATCGAGGAGGCGGGTTACCGTCCCGTGGTCGCCCAGGTGACCTTCGGGGTTCAGGGAATGACCTGCGCCGCTTGCGTCGCCCGGGTGGAGCGGGCCCTCAAAGCCCTCCCCGGCGTGGTAAAAGCCGAGGTCAACCTGGCCACCGAGCAGGCGACGGTCCGCTACCTCCCGGATCTGGTGGGACCCGGGGCTCTTTTTGAAGCCGTGCGGGAGGCCGGCTACACCCCGGTGGCGCTGGAGCACCGGGGAGACCCCCTGGCCGAGGCCCGTGCGCGGGAACAGGCGGGGTTTCGCCGTGACCTCGTACTGGCCTTCATCCTTACCGTGCCGGTGGTGCTGGTGGCGATGGGCCGGATGCTCGCCCCCGCCTGGTTTGAGTTCCTGCCCGAACGGTTTTTGAAGGTGCTCGAGGGGGGATTGACCCTGCCGGTTTTGGCGGTCGCGGGACGTCGTTTCTTCCGGGGGGCCTTCTCCGAGCTCCGTCACCGCTCGCCGGGCATGAACACCCTGGTCGCGCTCGGGACGGGGAGCGCCTTTCTCTACTCGACGATTGCCGTCCTCTTCCC
>JALSJG010000176.1 GCA_026989475.1 Thermaceae bacterium
CCCTCTGGATGGCCTTCGGCCCCGAGCCCCGGCTATCCTACGCCTTCACCGCGGCGCTCTCGGTGCTCCTGATCGCCTGCCCCTGCGCCCTCGGGCTCGCGACCCCGGCGGCGGTGATGGTAGCCACCGGCCGGGCCGCCCGGCTCGGGGTGCTCTTCCGAAAAGGGGACGCCTTGGAGGCGCTGGCCCGGGCTCAGGCGGTGGTCTTCGACAAGACCGGTACCCTCACCGAGGGGCGGCCCGAGCTGGTGGGGACCTTCGTGGAAGGAATGGAGGAAGGCGAGGCGCTCCGGCTCGCCGCCGCGCTCGAGGAAAAAAGCGAGCACCCGATCGCCGAAGCCCTGGTCCGGGCCGCCCGGGAGCGGGGTCTTGAGCTCCCGCCGGTCGAGGGCTTCGAGGCGGTGCCCGGCCGCGGGGTGCGGGGCCGGGTAGGAACCTGGGAGGTCTGGGTCGGGCGCGAGGAGGGGCTTGCCCTGAGCGAACGGGCGGCCCGCGCGATCCAGGACTTTGCCAAGGAAGCCTACACCCCGATAGTGCTCGCGGTGGCTGGACAGGTGGTAGCGGTCTTCGCCGTCGCCGATCGGGAAAAGCCCACCGCGAAAGAGGCCGTGCGCGCGCTTGGTGCCCTTGGGCTTTCGGTCTACCTACTCACCGGCGACCGGCGGTCCGTTGCGCTCGCGGTGGCCCGCCGGCTCGGCATCCCAGAAGGCCACGTCTTCGCCGAGGTCCGGCCCGAGGAAAAGCTCGAGGTGGTGCAAAAGCTCCAGGCTCGCGGGCTCCGGGTCGCCTTCGTAGGAGACGGGCTCAACGACGCCCCGGCCCTGGCCGCCGCCGACGTGGGGATCGCCGTGGGTACGGGGACCGACGTGGCGGTGGAGGCGGGGGACGTGGTGCTCGCCACCGGCGAGCCCCGGGCGGTGGTCCGGGCAGTGCGGGTGGCCCGGCGGGCGCTGCGCACGATCTACGAGAACTTCTTCTGGGCCTTTGCTTACAACACGCTCTTGATTCCGGTGGCGGCGGGCGCCCTCTACCCCTTCCTTGGCGTGCTTTTGAACCCGATGATGGCCGCGGGCGCGATGAGCCTCTCGAGCCTCTTCGTGCTCACGAACTCCCTGCGTCAGCGCGTATACTAGAAGGAATGCGCACCCTCTTGGCGATCCTCTTGTTCTTTGGCCTCGCCCACGCCGAGCGCCCGCTCCTAGTCGCCACCCTTCCCCCCTACGCCGCCCTCGCCCGGGCGGTGCTCGGGGAGAAATGGGAGGTGCGGTCGCTGGTGCCGCCGGGGGCGAACCCCCACGTCTACGCCCCCCGGCCGAGCGACCTGAAAGCGGTGCAAAAGGCCCGGCTGATCGTGCAAAACGGGCTTGGGCTCGACGACTGGCTGGTCGAGAAGCTGGTCGTGCCCTCGGGGGCGAAGGCGCCGGTGGTGGTGGCGGCCGAGAGTGCAAAGGGCCTCGTTTTGCCCCTCCCAAATGGAAAGCCCGACCCCCACGTCTGGACCGATCCCCGGGCGATGAGCCGTTTCGTCCGCGATCTGGCGCGGGCCGCGGGGGCTTTGGATGCTGAGGGAGCTGAGGGTTACCTCGAGCACGCCCGCGCGCTCAAGGCGGAGCTCCTCGGCTTCCTGGAGGAGGGTAAGGCGAAGGTGGCGGCGGCCCCCCACCGGGCCTTCGTCGCCTACAAGAACCCCTTCACCTACGTGACCGCGCGTTTTGGGCTCGAGCACGCCTTCCTGATCGGCAAGACGCCTTCCGCCGAGCCCACCGCCAGGGAGCTCGTCGAGGCCCGAAGGGTGCTTTCCCGCCTCGGCCTCCGCGCGATCGTCGCCCCCTACCCGCTTCGCCGGGAGGCCGAGCGGGTGGCGAAGAACCTCGGGGTCCGGGCGGTCTACCTCGACCTTTTGAACGAGCAAAATCCCGACTACCTCGCCACCTGGCGGGCGAACCTAAAGGCGCTCCTCTCGTCGCTTAAGTGAGTTCGTAGAGGGCGCCGAACTTTTCCTCCAGGTAGCGAAGGAGCGGCCCTGCGCTCACCGGTTCGCCGGTGGCCCGCGCGATGAGCTCGGCGGGCGGGTAGTGACGGCCGTGGTGGTGGACCTTTGCCCGGAGCCAGCCAAGCAGGGGGGCGAACGCGGCCTCGGCGAAGCGGGGCTCGAGCGCCCCGAGCTCCCTTTCCGCCGCCTCGAAGAGCTGGGCGGCGTAGACGTTACCCAGGGTGTAGGTGGGGAAGTAGCCGAAGGCGCCGCCGGCCCAGTGGACGTCCTGCATGACCCCCTCGGCGTAGGTCTTCGGGACGACGCCGAGGTAGGCCTCCATTTTCCGGTTCCAGGCCTCGGGGAGGTCCTCGGGGGCGAGTTCGCCGCGGAAGAGGGCGAGCTCGAGCTCAAACCGGAGCAGGATGTGCAGGTTGTAGGTCACCTCGTCGGCCTCGACCCGGATCAGGGAGGGCTTGACCTCGTTGACGGCGAAGACGAACTCCTCGAGGTCCACGTCGGCTAGCGCGGCAAAGCGCGCCTTGGCCCGGGGGAAGTAGTGTTCCCAAAAACCCCGGGAGCGCCCCACTAGGTTCTCCCACATCCGGGACTGGCTCTCGTGCACCCCAAGGCTCACCGACTCGCCGAGCGGCGTGCCCCAGTGTTCCTCGGGGAGCCCCTGCTCGTACATCGCGTGCCCGGCCTCGTGCACCGAGCCGAAGAAGGCTGCGTTGAAGAAGTCCTCGAAGTAGCGGGTGGTGATGCGCACGTCGCCGGGGTGGATGCGAACCGCGAAGGGGTGGGCGGTCTCGTCGAGCCGTCCGGCCTCCAGGTCGTAGCCGAGCTCGGCGATGACTTCGAGGATGAAGGCCTCCTGGTCCGCCTTCGGGTAATGGCGGTGGAGGATCTCGGTGCGCGGCTTTTTCGGGGCCTCCATGATCCGTCGTACCAGCCGGGTGGCGGGGTCCTTGAGTGTTTCGAAGAGAGGGACGAGGTCCCGGGTCAAGAGCCCTTCCTCGTAGTCCTCGAGCAGGGCGTCGTAGACCTCGTCTTCGTACCCCACCGCCTCGGCGTAGGCCTTCTTGAGCTCGATGTTTTTCTTGAGGAAGGGGAGAAACCCTTCCCAGTCGTTCTTTTTCCGGAGCTCGGCCCAGGCACTCTCCCCGCGGCTTGCGGCCTCGGCGATCTCGACCGCGAGCGACTCCGGAACCCGGGTCACTCGCTCGTAGTCCCGCCGCCAGGCGCGAACGTTCGCGGCTACGTCGGGGTCTTCTATTAAGGCGGAGTCCTCGACCGAGGCGAGGAGCTCTCCGATCCGGGGGTCGGTGGCCTTCTGGTGGAGCACCCGGGAGAGGGCGGCGAAGGCGCGGGCCCGGTGGGGGTGGCCCTTGCTCGGGCTTTTGGTGCGGAGGTCCCAGCCCGCAAGGCTTCCCAGCGCGCCCAGATAAGCCCGCTCGCGCCCGCGTTCGACGAGTTCTCGGTAGGCGGCTTTGGCGTCCATGCTCTTAAGTTTAACCTGGCGCTGACCGGTGGGTCAGGTGCGGTATGCTCGGGTCGTGGCGGGTTTACGGGTTCTGGTTCTCGCCGGTGGACTTTCCGCCGAGCACGAGGTCTCGCTCAAGTCGGCCGAGGGGGTCCTGGAAGCCGCTCCCTTCGAGGCCGAGCTCGCGGTGATCGCGAAGGACGGGCGCTGGTTGCTCGGGGACGAGGCCCTTTTTGCCCTTAAGGCGGGGGTGGCGGAAAGCGGGGCCTATCCCTTTCCCCCGCCGGTGCGCTGGCATGAGTACGACGCGGTCTTTCCTCTCCTCCACGGCCGCTACGGCGAGGACGGGACAATCCAGGGCTTTTTGGAGCTCCTCGGGGTCCCCTACGTCGGCGCCGGGGTAGCGGCGAGTGCAGTGGCGATGGACAAGGACTTCACCAAGCGCGTCCTCGCCGCCGAGGGGATCCGGGTCGTGCCCTGGGCGGTGGTGCGAAAGGGGGAGATGCCGCTCATTCCCTTCGACCCGCCCTACTTCGTGAAGCCCGCCAACACCGGGAGCTCGGTGGGGATTCGCCGGGTGGAGCGGATGCTCGACCTCGACCGGGCCCTCGAGGAGGCCTTCCGCTACGACGAGAAGGCGGTGGTGGAAAAGGCGCTCGAGGGGGTGCGGGAGCTCGAGGTCGGGGTCCTCGGCAACGAGCGGCCCGAGGCCAGCGTGGTCGGCGAGATCCGCTACCAGGCCGAGTTCTACGACTACGAGACCAAGTACCTCCCCGGCCGGGCGGAGCTCGTGATCCCGGCGAGCCTCGACCCCGGCACCCAGGAGACCGTGGGGGAGCTGGCGATCAAGGCTTACCAAGCGATTGGGGTGCGGGGAATGGCCCGGGTGGACTTCTTCCTCGCCGAAGACGGGGACCTCTACCTGAACGAGCTCAACACCCTGCCCGGCTTCACCCCGACGAGCATGTTCCCCCGGCTCTGGGAGGCCTCGAGCCTTCGCTACCCCGAGCTCCTTCGGCGCCTGGTGGAGCTTGCGCTCGAGCGATGAACGCGGGGTTTTGGTACGCCCTTCTTCCCGCGCTGCTCTCGCCCGTCTTTCGCGGCCTCGCCGCCGTGCTCGAGCTCGATTGGCCGGGCATCACCCCGCCGCTCCCCGCGCTCCTTCGGAGTCTCCCCGCCCTCGCGCTCTTTTGGGGCTGGGACCGCAAGGACTTTAAGAACCCAGGCGTCCTTCTTCTCTACGGCGCCTACGCCGGGGCCGTGCTCGACGAGCACGGGGTTTTCGGGGCGCTCGCGGGTGCGTTGCTTGGCCTTTTGCTACTGCCCTTTCGCCACGTGCCCCGGAAATACCGGTTTTGGGCGGCTTTGCTCTACGTCACCCTCGCCGCCTTCCTCTTCACCGCCGGTCTGATCCTGCTCGGGGTCTCGACCGGGTGGGTTTTGCCGCTCGTCCTCCTGCTCGCGGGGTGGTTGCAGCCCGCTTTTCCGGGCACCTCCCCGGACTAGCTGTGCAGTCTCATTAAGCCCTAAACGTGAGACAGGGGCTTGGTTGCCCAGACTGGAGTGCGGCCGGTGCCAGTTGCAGTAGTGAAGCCATTTGGGAAGGTGGGCATCCCGCTCATCGGAACTTCGGTAGGCGTGGGCA
>JALSJG010000177.1 GCA_026989475.1 Thermaceae bacterium
CCGCCGGCGAGCTCCTCGGTGTCGAGCGCCTTCGGGATCAGGATGATCTCGAGGATCTCCTGGGCCAGGGAACGCTGGGGCCAGAGCACCTTGTCGATCCGGGTACCGAGGATGTCCATGGTGCGGGGGTCGGTGAGCACCTCGGCGTAGTCGGCCCGGCCCACGAAGCAAAGCGCCTCCCGGGCCCCGAGCCCCTTGGCGAGCAGCGAGCTGATCAGGTTGACCTCGTCGATGCTGGTGGCGGCGATGAAGGCGTCGGCCCGCTCGACCCCGGCCTCCCGCAGGATCTCGGGGTCGGTGGCGTTGCCGATCACCACCCGCACGTCGTAGTTGGCGAGCCGTTCGGCGGCGTCGGGGGAACGGTCGATCACCACCACGTCGTGCTCGGTGTGGAGGCTCTTTGCGAGATCCGACCCCACCTCTCCGCCGCCGGCGATCACGAGATACATGGCGCCCCTATTTTGCGCCGGGCGCGGCTTTCCAGGGTAGGGGACGGAGGACCCGCGCGAAGAGGTCGTAGGTATCGGCGTCGGTGACCTGGGCGAGGTAGCGCTCCCCCACCTCGAGCCCCTCGCCCTCGAGGTAGACGACGCCGTCCACCCCGGGGGCGTCGCCGGGGCTCCGGGCGATCCAGGTGCCGTCCTCCCCGGGGGCGTCCACGATCACCGGGAGGGCCTTCCCCACCCAGCGCCGCATGCGCCGGGCGCTGATCTCGGCCTGGCGCTGCATCAGGCGGTGGTAGCGCTCCTCCTTGACCTCCTCGGGCACCCGGCCGGGCAGCGCGTTCGCCGCCGCCCCCTCGACCTCGGAGTAGCGGAAGGCGCCCACCCGGTCGAGCTCGGCCTCCTCCAGAAACGCGAGCAAGAGTTCGAAGTCCTCCTCGGTCTCGCCGGGGAAGCCGACGATGAAGACCGAGCGGAGGGTGAGCTCGGGGACCGCCCGCCGCCAGGCCTGGATGCGGGCGAGGTAGCGCTCGGCGTCGCCGGGTCGTCGCATCGCCTTCAGGATCTTCGGGCTTGCGTGCTGCAGGGGGACGTCGAGGTAGGGGAGGAGTTTCCCCTCCGCCATCTTTTCGACCAGGGCTTCCACCTCGGGGTAGGGGTAGACGTAGAGCAGCCGGAGCCAGACCCCGAGCTCGGCAAGTTGGTCCACGAGCTTAAGGAGCCCCCCCCGCTCGCCCCGGTCCCGGCCGTAGGCCAGGGTGTCCTGGGCGATGACGATGAGCTCGCGGGTCCCGGTGGCCACCAGGCCCTCGGCCTCCCGGATCACCTCCTCGAGCGGGCGGGAGACCTGGGTGCCCCGGAGTTTGGGGATGATGCAGAAGCTGCACTTGTTGTCGCAGCCCTCGGCGATCTTCAGGTAGGCGTAGTGGCGGGGGGTGAGCCGGACCCGGGGTGGGACGAGGGCGGTCTTCGGGTCGCGGTCGGGGGGCAGGGCCCGGGTCACCGCCTCGAGCACCCCTTCAAAATCCGCCGGCCCGGTGACCGCGAGCACCCCGGGGTGCGCCTTACGGATCACCTCGGGCCGGGCACCGAGGCAGCCGGTGGCCACGACCCTCGGGGCCTTCTCTAGGGCGAGGCCGATCTCCTCGAGGCTTTCCTCGATCGCGGGGTTAATGAAGCCGCAGGTGTTGACGATGGCGAGGTCGGCCTCTTCGTACTCGGGCACGAGCTCGTAGCCGAGCGCCCTAAGCCGGGCGATCAGCTGCTCGCTGTCGACGAGCGCCTTGGCGCAACCCAGGCTGGCAAACGCGATGCGTCCGGCCATCGGGCTGAGTCTACCGGGCTTCAAACCGCCGGGTGACGACCTCGCCGGTCTTGCCCATGGGGCCGAGGTCTTTCTCGCCGAGGAAAACCCGGACCCCGCCGGCGTTCCCGGTCCTGACCACCACCGGGAGCTCGAAGGAAAGCTCGGTCCCGGGGGCGGCGGTGCGCTCGTAAAGCCGCTTGCCCTCCGGGGTGGTCACCCGGAGCCAGCTCCGCTCGGTGATGCGGAGGGTGAGGGTTTTGGGGGGCGGCTTCTCGGCCGGTTCCTCCTTGGGCACGGGTACCAGGCGCAGGGTGAGGGCGCGGTCTTGGTGTAAGTCCACCGGCTGCTCGTGGGGGAGGTAGCCCTCGGCCTCGACCCGGAGGAGCCGGCGGCCGGCCTCGACCTCGAGCTCCACCGGCGCCGCCCCGAGGAAATAGCCGTCCAGGTAAACCTTGGCTCCAGGGGGCTCGGTGGTTACCCGCAGGCGCACCCGCTCGGGGCTGGGGGCGGGTTCGGGTTTTGCCGCCGCCTGCGCGGGCTTAGCTGGGGTTTCCCGGGCGGTTTCTTTTGCTTTCGGTCGAAGGAGCCAAAACCCCCCGGCAACAAGGGCGAGCAGGGCCAAGAAAAGCGCGGGGATCGGGGTGCGCCGCCGGGTTTGGGGCGCGGGCGGTGGAGTCGGGGCCGGGGGCGCGGGGTAGAGGGCGAGCAGGGCCTCTGGGGTAAGCCCCAGGATCCCCGCGAGCCGCCGCAGGTGCGCCCGGGTGAGGGCGGGCTCGGGCAGCTCCTCGAAGCGGCAGCCTTCGAGCGCTTCCAGGTACGCCCGGCTGAGCCGCGCCCGCCGGGCGGCCTCTTCGAGGCTGAGGCCCTTGGCTTCCCGGGCCTGTTTCAGCTTTTCCCCGAGTTCGCACACCCCGCCCATCTTACCCCGCGAGGGCGCGGGCGATCTCCCCCGCGAGCCGGGCGTTCTCGACGAGGAGCCGCCGGTTCACCCGGTCGGTGGCGCCCTTCGACTGCTCGGCGAGGCGCCTTAGGAGGAAGGGGGTGAGGGCCTTGCCCTGAATCCCCCGGCTTTGCGCTTCCGCGTTCGCCTCCTCGACCCAGGCGCGCACCCGTTCGAAGGGAAGCCCTTCGGAGACCGGGTGGAAGACGAGCACCGCCGGGGAAAGCCCGAGCCCCCGCTGGGCCCGGTAGACCGCCGCCGCCTCCTCCGGGCTTTCCACCCGGGTGGGGAGGGAGTAGGGGCTCGTGGGGCTATGGAAGGCCGGAAGGCGGTCGGTCCGGTAGCCGAGGACCGCCACCCCCAGGGTCTCGAGCCGCTCCAGGGTGGCCGCGAGGTCGAGGATGCTCTTCATCCCCGAGCTCACCACCAGGATCGGGGTCCTGGCGAGGGCGACGAGGTCCGCCGACTCGTCGAAGGGGGAAGGGTGCACCCCGCCGATCCCGCCGGTGGCGAAGACGGGGATGCCCGCCCGGTGGGCGAGGAAGGCGGTGGCGGCGACGGTGGTGCCGGCGGTGCGGCGGCTTGCCACCAGAGCGGAAAGGTTCCAAAGGCTCGCCTTCTCGGCCGCTTGGTCCTCGGCGAGGGCCTTTAGCTCCTCTTCCTCGAGCCCCACCCGCACCTCGCCCCGGACGATCGCGATCACCGCGGGCACCGCGCCCGCCTCCCGGACGGCCACGACCATCGCCCGGGCGACCTCGAGGTTCTCCGGACGGGCGAGGCCGTGGGTGATCACGGTGGACTCAAGCGCCACCACCGGTTGGTTTTTCGAAAGGGCCTCCGAGACAAAGGGCGCAATCCGCACGGAGCTAGTTTAGCGGAGCTCGAGCTCGGCGAGCTCGACGCGCACCCGTAAGAGGGCGAATAGGGCAAGCCCTCCGCCGGAGCCGAGCTCCGCATCCCAAAGGGCGGAGTCCAGGGGCAGCATCACGCCGCCCCAGTATCCCAGGCTTTGCCCGTAGTCGTAGGCGCCGGCCCCGGCGAGGAGGAAGGCAAAGGGATCCCGCTCCCCCTCGAGGTAGTAGCCCCCGCCGAACGAAGCCCAGCTCCGCCGCCAGGGCCGGTCCTCGAGCACGAAGCCGAGCTCGCCGAGGGCATAGGGGCCCAGGTAGTCGTAGCCGACCTGGAGCCGGGCGAGCCCGCCCTCGTAGGTGCGGTACTCGGCGAAGCCCGCCACCCCGAGGGGCAGGAGCTGGCCCTCGAGGGCGATGCCCAGGCGGATGGTTTGCCCTAGGGCCAGGCCCGCAAGCAGTAGCAGTCCGAGGGTTACGCTCCGCATGGCTCCAGTATGACCGTTCTCAGGTTTAGCTCCGGTTAAACCGCTGCACCAGCCCCACCCCGAGGAGCGCGAGCAGCCCGCCCGCCACCACCGGCGCGGTGGGCCATTCCCCGAGCCAGACCCCCGCGATCAGCACGGCGAGCACCGGGTTCAGGTAGAGGGTGCTCGCGAGCAGGCTGGCGGGTACCCGGGCGAGCGCTCGCGTCCAGAGGAAGTAGGCGAGCGCCCCGGGAAAAACCCCGAGGTAAAGGGCGGCGAGGAGCGAGGACCGGGGAGCCTCGGCGAGCGCCGCGCCGAGGCCCGGCAGGAAGACGAGAAGGGGCAGCGTCCCCGCCACCAGGGTGTAGACCGTCACCGCCTGGGCGGAGTAGCGCGCAAGTAGCGGTTTCTGGCCGACGAAGTAGAGCGAGCCCGAGAGGGCGGCGAGGAGGACCAGGACCGCCCCCGGGTCGAAGCCGAACCCATCCCCCTCGCCAAACGCGATCAGCCCCGCGCCCAAAAAAGCGAGAACGAGCCCGGCCCAGGCCCCGGGCGAAAGCCGCTCTCCGAGGAAGAACCGGGCGAAGAGCGCGATGAAGACCGGCGAGGTGGCGATGAGAAGGCTCGCCGAGCCGGCGGTCACCGAGACCTCGCCGTAGGTGAGGGCGGTGTGGTAGCCGAAGACCCCGAGGAAGCCGAGGGCGAAAAACCGAGCCCAGTCCCTCCGCGCCGGAGGGGGCAGGCGCAAAAGCCAGGCGGCCAGGAGCAGGACCGCCGAGGCGGCGAGGAAGCGGGTGAGCACCAGGTGCCCGGGCGAAAGCCCCGCGAGCGCCGCCCGGATGCCGGCGAAGGCCGAGGACCAAAAGAGCAGGGCGCCCAGGGCGTAGGCCCAGGTCAGAAGGTCCACGGCGCCATGGTATAGGCTCTGGGCATGGCGAGGATCCTCGTGCTCGTGCTTTCGGGACCGGAGTCCGAGGGGCGGGTAGCCGCGGCGCTCGGCTTCGCCGCCCGGGCCCACGATCTGGGTGCCGAGGTCAGGGTGGTGTTTTTTGCCGATGGGGTACGGGTTGCGCTCGAGGGGGAGCGTTACCCGGAGCTCGCCCGGGGGCTTGCGGAGCTGGCCCGGCGGGGGCTTACCCCCCTCGTTTGCCGCCGGAACCTGGAAGCGCTGGGACGGGAGCCCGTGCTTTCCGGGTTTGCCGTGCGCTACATCGGCGCCGACCTGGTACAGGCGGCGGAGGATGGATTTACGGTGTTTTCCTTTTAGCATGCGTCCGGTCGTCGCGGTTTTCGGTTCCTCCCGGGCGGTGCCCGGTTCAAAGACATACGACCTGGCCTTTGCCCTCGGGAAGCTGGTTGGAGAGCTCGGTCTCGACCTCGCCACCGGCGGCTACGGAGGGGCGATGGAGGCGGCGAGCCGGGGGGCGAGGGAGGCCGGGGCCCTCGTCCTCGGCGTCACCGCCCCGGCGGTGTTTCCCGAGCGGGCCGGGCCGAACCCCTTCGTGGAGCTCGAGCTCCCTTCCCCCAGCCTGCTCTCCCGGATCGAGCGGCTCCTCGACCTAGCAGCGGCCTACGTCGCATTGCCCGGGGGCATCGGGACCCTTGCCGAGATCGTCGCTGCCTGGAACCGGGCCTACGTGGACCGGGCGGCCGGGCGGCCGGCGCGCCCGCTCGCGGTGCACGCCGGGTGGCGAAGCTTGCTCCGGCCCGCGCTTGAGATCGGCGAGGAAGCGCTCGGACTCCTGCGCTTTTTCGAGGAGGCCTCCGAGCTCGAGGATTTCTTGAAATCGGTCCGTCAGTAAAGGCTACCGGCCCAGCTTTTCCAGCAGGTCTTCGCGCACCGGGCTGAAGACGTCCAGCACGACGCTCGCTTCGAGCGCTTGCACCGCATGCCGCGCCCCCGAGGGCACCCAGACCGCATCCCCGGGGCCGAGCTCGGCTTTTTCCCCCTCGAGCACGAAGCGGATCCGCCCCGAGAGCACCAGGGTGAGCTGCTCCTCGGGGTGGGCGTGCTCGGGGACGTGGGTGCCGGGCTCGAGCTCGACGTAGTTCACCATCGCCCGCTCGCCGCCAAAGGCGGCGGCCCGGGCGCCTTCAAAGAGGGGTTTCTTCTCGGCTGCTTTTAGATTCTTTCGCTTCATCGCCACTCCCGGATGGGTACGAGCTCGCCGCCTTCCACCGCCTTTCGTACCGGGCGCATCCGGCGGTCGAACCAGACCTCGAGCACCGCCCGGTCGAGGCTTTTCGGGGCCACGATCTCCTTTCTCAGGTAGTAGCCCTCCCTGCTCGGCGAGATCTCCGCCGACCTCGAGATCCGAAGCGGGACCACCTCGCCGGTGCGGGTCCGCACCCGGCAGAGGAAGAAGTTCCCCTCGCGCTTCAGGTGTTCCTCGCGGCGAAAGAACATCTAACGCCAGTCTACAAGCCGGGAAAGCAGCCGGGCGAGGAGCGCGGCCCGGGGCGCGAGGCTCGCCTTCAGGACGTGCTCGGTGGGCTGGTGGGCGCCGCCGCCCACCGGCCCGAGCCCATCCAGGGTGGGTACCCCCTTGGCCTGGGTGAAGTTGCCGTCGGAGCCGCCCCCCACCTTGCCCGGTTTTACCTCGAACCCGAGCGCCCGGGCCTCCTCGCGGGCGAGCTCGAAAAGGCGCATCGAGTCCGGGCTGGGCTCCATCGGGGGCCGGTTCAGCCCGCCCTCGACCCGAACCCGGGCCCCCGGGGTCTTCGGGCGGTAGCCGGCGAGGGCGGCCTCGACCCGCCGGGCCTCGGCCTCGGTCCAGGCCCGAAGATCCACGAGCAGCTCGGCCTCGGGGGCGACCACGTTGCTGGCGAAGCCGCCCCGGATCACGTTCGGGCCCACGGTGGTGCCCTTTTCCAGGTCTTCCTGGGCTTTGGCGAAGAGGGCGAACTGGGCGGCCTCGACCACCGCGTTCACCCCCTTCTCCGGCTCCACGCCCTGGTGGGCGGCCTTCCCCTTGACCACCACGCGGAATAGCCCTACCCCTTTCCGCGCGACCTTGAGGTCGCCGTCTCGGGTGGGGGCTTCCAGGACCAGCGCCGCGTCCGCCAGGGTCGCTTCCTGCAGGATCGCCTCGCGGGAGGCCTCGGAGCCGATCTCCTCGTCGGGGGTGAGGAGGATGGTGAGGTGGGGGTGCTCGAGCCCGGCGGTGATCAGGTACCGCACCGCCCAGGGGATGAAGAGCAGTCCCCCCTTCATGTCGTAGATTCCGGGTCCGTAAATCCGCTCCGCGTCCTCCCGCCAGAGCGTCTTCCACGAGCCCCGGGGGTGGACGGTGTCGTAGTGGGCGAGGAGGAGCACGTTCGGCCCCCGGCCCCGCCGGGATACCTTGAGGAGGGGACCGGTGGGGAGCTCGATCCGCTCCACCCGCCCGAGCAAGGCGAACCGGCCTTCGAGCCAGGCGGCCGCCGCCCTTAGGTGCCGCAGGCACTCGGCCCGGGCTTCCTTGGAAAGCCGGGCCGAGCAGCTCGGGGTCTCAAAGCCCACCAGGGTCTTGAGGTCGGCGAGGTAGCGGGGCAGGGTGGCCTCGAAGTCGGCGAGGGTATCGGCGGCGACGCGCGGCATTCCGGAAGGCGATTATACCCGCTTATCCCCGCTTTCTTCGGGAAAGTTCAAGGTTTCCTCCACCAGCCAGTCCACCACCGCCCGGGCGTCCCTCGTCTCTTCGAAAATGGCAAGCTGCCGGTCGGCGGAGGTGCCCCGGTCCAGGATGGTATAAACGTGCTCCACCGCCCAGCGGGCGTCGAGCTCGTCGAGGACCTCGTCGACGAACTCGACCAGCTCGGCCATCAGGTCCCGGGCCCACTTCTCCCGGCGCTCGCCGAAGTCGATGAGCTTCCCCTCGAGCCCGTACCGCGCGGCCCGCCAGAGGTTCTCCTCGATCATCGGGGTGGGGTAGACGCGGAAGGTGATGTTGTCCTGGCGCATCAGGTAGTGCTTGTAGACGAGCGCCTGGGCCAGGGCCGCCACCGCGATCACGTCCATCGGGTTGGTGGCGAGGTCGAAGGCGCGGAACTCGAGGGTGGGGTAGGCGTGGTGGGGGCGGATCGCCCACCAGATTCGCGAGGCGTCGGGGATGGACCCGGTCTGGATCAGCACGTCCACGAAGTGCTGGTAGGCGGCGTGGGAGTCGAAGACCACCGGGATCCCGGTACGCGGGAGGTTGCGCCAGATCAGGCTGCGGTAGCTTTTGAACCCGGTCTTGCGGTTCCGCCAAAGGGGGCTTGAGACGGTGAGCGCGAGCAGGTGGGGGAGCATGTAGCGGAGCACGTTCATCGCGTCGATGCGGAACTCGAGATCCCCCCCGACCCCGATGTGCACGTGGGTGCCGAAGATGAGCAGCGCCCGCACCGCGTCCTGGAACTCGCCGAGCAGCTCCTGGTAGCGCTCTTTTTCGGTGATCGGCACCTCTTCCCAAAGGGCGAAGGGGTGGGTGCCGGCGGCGACGATGCGCACCCCGTGCCGCTCGGCGAGCTCGGCGACCACCGTGCGCATGTCTTTCAGGAAGCGGTAGGCCTCGCGAATGTTCTCCGCCGGCGGGGTGCCGATCTCGATCATCGCCTGGTGGAGCTCGGGGTTTAAAAGCCGGGTGAGGTAGGCGGGGGCGTCCGCGAGCACCCAGCTCGCCATGGGGGCGAGGTCCCGGGTCTCGGGATCGACGAGCTGGTACTCTTCCTCGATGCCGATCGTGAGGGGCAGGCCTTCGGGCATGAAACCTCCTGGAACTGGGCTATTGTATAGCAAGTACGGCCTCG
>JALSJG010000178.1 GCA_026989475.1 Thermaceae bacterium
CGGTGCTAAAGAGCGTGGCCGCGTCGCCGGGGCCAGGCGCCGAGGCCCTCGCCGCTTCGCTTTTGGAGACGAGCGCGCGCACCCGGGTTGGGCTCGAAGCCTCGAACAACTGGGTGGTGGCCCCCTGGCGGAGTAAAAGCGGCGGCGCCCTCCTCGCCAACGACCCCCACCTTCGCCTCACCTCCCCCTCGATCTGGATCCTGATGGAGCTCAAGGCCCCGGGCTTTTTCGCGGTCGGGGCGAGCTTTCCCGGCCTCCCCGGGATCGTGATCGGGCGGAACGACCGGATCGCCTGGGGGGTGACCAACATGGGGGCGGACGTCCAGGACCTCTACGTGCTCGAGGAGGCGGAGGGGGGCTACCGCTACCAGGGAGCGATCCGGCCCTACCGGGTCCGCGAGGAGGTCATTCGGGTAAAGGGCCGCGAGCCCGAGCGGCTTCGGGTCCGTGAGACCGTGTACGGACCGGTGATCTCCGACGTGGTGGAGGTCCCCGGCCAGGCCCCGCTCGCGCTTCGCTGGATCAGCCTGGACCCGGGGGATACCACCCTGGAGGCCTTTTTGCGGCTCCAGCGGGCCCGGAACTTTGAGGCGTTCTTGGCCGCGCTCCGCTACTACGTCGCCCCCAGCCAGAACTTCGTCTACGCCGACCGAAGCGGGAAGATCGCCTACATCGCCCCGGGGAAGATCCCCCTCCGCAAGCCCGGGCACACGGGAGCCTATCCGGTGCCCGGCACCGGCGAGTGGGACTGGCAGGGCTGGATTCCCTTCGAGGCGCTTCCCCGGGTGGAGGACCCGCCGGAGGGCTACATCGTGACCGCGAACCAAAAGCCCGTGCCGGCGGACTACCCCCACCTGCTCGGGGTGGACTGGGCCGAGCCCTACCGGGCGACGCGGATCGAGGCGTTGATCCGGGCCCGGGAAAAGCACGATCTCGAGAGCCTGGCGGCGATCCAGCTCGACGAGGTGAGCCTGCTTTACGCGGCGTTTCGGCCGGTGCTCGAGCGCCTCCGCCCGAGGAGCGAGGCGGGGCGGGCCTGGCAAAAGCGGCTCCTCGCCTGGAACGGGGATACCCGGGCGAAAAGCGAGGAGGCGAGCGTCTTCGAGGCCTGGTACACCGAGCTTTCCCGCCTGCCCGAGGCCGAGGTGGGCAAGCGTTACTGGGAGGAGCCCCGCTACCTGCTCCGGGCGATGCTCGAAGGGGATCCGGCCTGCACCGCCCGCGGCGTGGGCTGCCTGGAGTTCGCCGCCGACGCCCTGGAGGCCGCGCTAAGGCGGCTCGGGGAGGAGGTGCCGCCCTGGGGGCAGCTGCACCCGGCGGTCTTCCGTCACCTGGTGATGAGCAACGATCGCCGGGTGCGCCGCCTCTTCGAGCGCCGCGTCGCCCACGGGGGCGACCGCTACACGGTGAACGTGGGCATCTACCGCCCCGAGGATTTTCAGATGTTCTGGGGGCCGTCCTACCGCCAGCTCGTGGACCTCGGGCGACCCGAGCTAAGCCGGTTTATTCATCCCATGGGCCAGTCGGGGAACGTGATGAGCCGCCATTACGCCGATCTCCTGCCGCTTTGGGCCCGGGGCGCCTACCTGCCGATGGGGATGGGGGAGATGAAGAAGCGGCTCGTGCTCGAGCCCGGGCGCTAGGGGGCGCGGTGCGGCTCCGAGCGATCTGGTTTTCCTGGGCGATGCTCCTCCCGTGGCGGGGCGGGAAGGGGCTAAGCTCGCGGCCGGCGGAGGTGCGCCGCTACCTGGAAGTTCGCGTGCCGCTCACCCTCGCGCACCCCTACTACCCGGCCCGTCGCGGCGATGGGATCGAGCTGATTCCCAAGGACCGGTACTTCGAGTCGGTGGAGCAACTGCTCGACGGCCTGGAATCCTTCGCGTAGCCTGTCATGGATTTGTCTTTTTTGGGGGGGGAGGGGAGGCGTAACCGAGCGGCTCATCCCCGGGCCTTTGTTCCGGGCCGAACGCCTCCTGAATGGAGGCGGTACCGGTTACGAAAACGCACAACCTTAAAACCAGACGAGGGTTAGCCTTAGGTTGTGCGGGCGACCCAACGGCTCATCGCTGCCCATCGCAAGCTTTGGGAGCGGGCTTTGCGTCATCCCTTTTTGCGTGTGCTCGAGCACCCGCCCGGCGAGGACGCCCTGAGGCGTTGGTTTGGTTGCGAGGCACGGTGGTACGAGCGGGCGATGGCGGCGCTCGGATGCATGCTGAAGGACGTACCCAAGACCCACAGGTACGTCTTCGCGCAGCTGCTCATGCTGATCGCCGAGGAGCTTGACTGGCTCGAGGTAAACGCCAACCCCGTTTCGTCGATGATGGGTGAGAACTGCTGGGGAGAGCGAGTGGGCGGTATCTTTGCGCAGGGCTGGCAACCCGCGATCATCGTGACCTGGCTAGGCACCCGGCTTCAGTATGAGGCTCTGCGGGGGCTCGACGCCGAAGACGACCTCGCCCGGGAGTACCTGGAACGCCGTACCTCGACGGTAATCGAGGCCTTCCTTCATGACTTCGAGGAGCTGGCCGATACGGCGATCGAGGCCCGCGGTCTAGCGGAGGCCAGCGAGCTGCTGCTCAGGGTGGTCGAGGGCCTAGGTGTTCTTTGGGACCGGGGCCTTCGGTTGATGGAGGGGAAGGAGTAGCACCACCGCCCGGGCCTGCACGTGATCCGGGGTGAGCCCCTCGCTGGTCTTGAAACAGAGCCCCACCCGGTCGGGGGAAAGCCCCAAAAGCTCGGCGACGCTCGCGCGGATGGGGTCCCGGTAGGGGCCGAGCTTGGGCCGGTCGAGGATCACTACGGCGCTCACCTGAATGACCCGGTACCCCGCCACCTCGGCCCTTTCCCGGGCGGCCCGCAGAAAATCCCGGGAAGGGCGGTTTTTGTTCTCGGGGTCGTCGTCTGGAAAGAGCGTCCCGATGTCGCCTTCGCCGATCGCCGCGAGCAAAGCGTCGGTAAGGGCGTGGAGGAGGGCGTCGCCGTCGGAGTGGGCGAGCGGCCCCCGCTCGGAGGGGATTGCTACCCCGCCCAGCCTCAGCGGCCGTCCCTCGATGAGCCGGTGGGCGTCCTCGCCGTAGCCGATGCGCACGGGCTCATCTTACCCGGTGGCGCCCGGCCTACCCGGATTCGGGACGGGGTGCTTTCTAGTGCGGGGTGGGCAACCGGAGGCCCAGCCGGCGCCCGCCCAGCCGGAGGGCGAGCGTCACCAGCACCGCCGCCCAAAGCGTTCCCGTGAGGTAAAGGGTGGCGGCGCCAGCGGCCGCCGCGGTGGCGTAGAGGTCCCCGGCCCGGTAGAAAACCCCAGGGATCCGCCCGGTGAGCAGGTCGCGGAGGACTCCGCCGCCCACCCCGCTCACCGTCCCGGCGAAGACCACGCCCCAAAACCCAAGCCCCGCCGCCAATCCCTCCGCTGCGCCGAGCGCGGCGAAGACCCCCAGCCCCAGGGTGTCGGCGTAATAAAGCCCCCGCTCGAGCCGGGACAGACGGGGGTGGAGGAAGAAGGTAATCGCACCGCTTGCCGCCACCGCCCAAAGCAGCGCTTCGTCGGTGAGGGCGGTGGGTGGGAGCTTTCCTACCACCAGATCCCGAATCGAACCGCCGCCGATGGCGGTGATGCTGGCCGCGAGCAGGGCCCCGACCAGATCAAAGCCCCGCCGCACCGCCTCGAGCGCTCCGCCCACCGCGAAGGCTAGCGTCCCGATCCAAACCCAAGGTTCCATGCTCCCACTCTGGCACGGATCGCTACTCAGGCCCATCGGAACCGCTCAGGGATCGAAGGCTGTCCAAAACGGGGTGCGGGGCGTCCGGGTGGGCGCAGGCCAAACGGCTCACCGGACACATCCACGAACAGTCCGTTGACTGCTGGGGTTTGTCCGTTGTCCGAGATTCGTTCGTCGCCCAGACCGGAAACTCCGGCGGCTGCCGAGCTCGGAGCCGGCCGTAAGCGGGTTCGCCCAGCTGGGCTCGCCGGAACCACCGGTTTCGGCTCCGGGCCGGCTTAGCGGGTTCTTCTGGAGCTAGGGGGCTAGCTCGATCCCCTCGGGCCAGCGGCCGCCCAGCCGCTCCCAGGCCTCCTTCATGTCCCGGGGCACCGGGGCGGTGAAGGAGAGGAACCGCCCGGTGAGCGGATGGGGGATCCGGAGCTCGTAGGCGTGGAGGGCCTGGCGCGGCATCGCCGGGTGGGGCTTGCCGTAGAGGGGATCGGAGAGAATCGGGGTGCCGAGGTGCTTTAAGTGCACCCGGATCTGGTGGGTGCGCCCGGTGTGGGGCCGGGCCTCGACCAGGGCGTAGGCGCTCCCGAGCGCCTTTAGCACCTCGATCTCGGTCTCGGCGTAGCGGGGCGCGATCCCCCCCACCGCCATCTTGTTCCGCTCCCTCGGATGGCGGCCAATGGGGGCGACCAGGTTGATCTCCCGGGGCACCCCCTGGGTGAGGGCGAGGTAGCGCTTCAAGACGAAGCGGTTCTTGAAGGCCTCGGCGAGCTTGGCCTGGGCGAAGGGGGTCTTCCCGATCACGATCGCCCCCGAGGTGTCGCGGTCGAGGCGGTGGACGATCCCCGGGCGCACCTCCTCGAGCCGCTCGGCCTCCACCGGGCCCTGGCCGAAATAAGCGAGAAGCCGGCCCACGAGGCTCCCCCTGGGCTCGCCGGGGGCGGGGTGGGTGAGGAGGCCCGGGGGTTTGTTCACCACCAAAATCGCCTCGTCCTCGTAGAGCACGTCGATCGGTTTGTCCTCGGGCTCGACCCGGGGCGGGGGCTCAACCGGGCGCTCGACGACGACCACCTCACCCTTCGGGCGGTAGGCGGGCTTGGCGATCACCCTACCTGCCACCCGCACGTGCCCGCCCTCGATCCAGGCCTTGGCCTTGGCCCGGGAGACCCCGGCGTAGCGGGCCACGGCCTGGTCCAGGCGCTCGCCGTCGGCAAGAAACTTAAGCGCCACGAAGACCGATTTTACCCAAGGCCGAGCGCCTCGATCACCCTGGGGTCGAGCTCAAAAGCGTGCTCGGGGGTGGGGAAGCGCCCCGCGCGCACGTCCTCGGCGTAGGCGGAAAGGGCCGCGCGGATGAGCTCGCCCCCCTCGAGGTAGCGCTTCACGAAGCGGGGCCTGAACTCGCCCGGCACTCCGATCAGATCGTGGAAGACGAGGATCTGGCCGTCGGTGTCGGGACCGGCGCCGATTCCGATCGTGGGGATCTTGACCCGCTCGGTGATCGCCCGGGCGAGCGGGGCGGGGACCATCTCGAGCACCAGGGCGAAGACCCCGGCGGCCTCAAGGCGGAGGGCGTCCGCCAAAAGGCGCTTCGCGCCCTCCAGGTCCCGCCCCTGGACCCGGTAGCCGCCGAGCTGGCTCGCGGTCTGGGGGGTGAGGCCGAGGTGGCCCATGACCGGCACCCCGGCCTCCACCAGGCCGCGGACGACTTCGACCTTGGCCCCCTCGAGCTTCACCGCATCCGCCCCGGCCTCCTTCAAAAGCCGCCGGCTCGCCTCGATCGCCCG
>JALSJG010000179.1 GCA_026989475.1 Thermaceae bacterium
CCCTCCTACAGCGTCGTCGGCCTGCCGGACGCCGCCGTCCACGAGTCCCGCGACCGGGTGCGGGCGGCGATCAAGAACGCCGGCCTCCCCTACCCCCAGGCCCGGGTGGTGGTGAACCTGGCCCCCGCCGACCTCAAAAAGGAAGGGCCGCGCTTTGATCTGCCGATCGCCCTCGCGCTGCTCGCGGCCCAGGGGGTTTTGCCCCTTCGGGCCCTGGAGGACTACGCCATCGCCGGCGAGCTCGGCCTGGGGGGCGAGGTGCGGCCGGTGGCGGGCGGGGTGAACATGGCGCTCGCGGCCAGGGAGGCGGGGCCGGAAAAACTCCTCTTGCCCCCGGCGACCGCCCGGGAGGCGGCGTTCGTCGAGGGGGTGGCGGCCTACCCGGTGGCGAGCCTGGAGGAGGCGCTCGCCTTCCTTAGGGGCGAGGTCCGGCTCGAGCCCGCCCGCCCGGAGGGCGGCGAGGAAGCGGAGGCCTACCCCGACTTCGCCGAGCTCAAGGGCCAGGCCAAGGCCCGCCGGGCGGCCGAGATCGCCGCCGCCGGGTTCCACCACCTCCTCCTGAGCGGGAGCCCGGGATCGGGCAAGACGATGATCGCCCGAAGGCTTCCCGGCATCCTCCCCGACCTTACCCAGGAGGAGGCGATGGAGGTCCTGAAGATCCGCTCGGCCGCCGGGCTACCGAGCCGGGGCCTGCCCCAAAGGCCGCCCTTTCGCGCCCCCCACCACACCGTCTCGGAGGTGGGGCTGGTGGGCGGCGGGGCGGTTCCAAGGCCGGGGGAGGTGAGCCTCGCCCACCGGGGCGTGCTCTTTTTGGACGAGCTCCCCGAGTTCTCCCGCCGGGCGCTCGAGGTCCTGCGCCAGCCGCTTGAGGACGGGGCGGTGACGATCGCCCGGGCCCGGGCGAGCTTCTCGTTTCCCGCCCGCTTCCTTCTGGTGGGGGCGATGAACCCCTGCCCCTGCGGATGGTACGGCGACCCCGAGCGAAGCTGCACCTGCAGCCCCCACCAGATCCGCCGCTACCGGGCAAAGATCTCGGGCCCCCTGCTCGACCGCTTCGACCTCCTGGTCGAGGTGCCGAGGCTCCTTCCCGAGGAGCTCGCCCGCGCCCCCGAGGGGGAGCCGAGCGCGAGCGTGGCCGAGCGGGTGGCCGCCGCCCGGGCCCGGATGCGGGCGCGGCAGGGCAAGCCGAACGGCCTCTTGGCCCCCAAGGAGCTCGCCCGGGTGGCGGCGCTCACCCCGGGGGCCGAGCGGCTCCTCCTTTCCGCCGCGAAAAAGCTCCTCCTCACCGGCCGGGCCTACGACCGGGTGCTCCGGGTGGCCCGCACGATCGCCGACCTTTCGGGGAGCGAGCGGGTGGAGGAGGTCCACCTGGCCGAGGCCCTCACGTACCGGGGGCAGGGGTCTTAACGATCCCAGACCCACACCCTTAAGGTCAGGGCCCAGCCGTAGTTTTCCACCTTTACGATGGCCAGATGCCCCTCCGCGGTACGGGCACAAAGAAAGCTCCCGGTGGGGATCCGATTGGTGGGGCCGACGCTGCCGTCGATACGCTCCTCGGAGAGGGCCGTTTGTCTGCAGAGGGCGTCGGTGGGCTCGCTGGTTCCCATGGCGGCGAACCGGGCCCCGTTTCGGGGCACCCAGTACCGCTCGGTATCGCTAACCTGCTCCCACCAGACGTCGCTTTTTGCCGAGGCTTCTTCCTTGGCGGTGTCGAGGTCGGCCTCCCAGGTGCCGCGGAGCACGAAAGACGCGCCGTCCAGGAGAAGCCGGGGCGGCGCTGGGCGCTGGCACCCCGCCAGAATACCGCCGAGAAGAAGCAGAAAGAAGAAACCGACAGCCCGATTCATGGCGCGAGGGTGACGCAAGCGGCGTGGCGAATGCGTGGCGAACCGGGACGGCCCCTTTCCGGCCCGGGGCTGGGCGCGCGATACGTGATTCGCGTTCCCGGCTTCCAGCGGGTAAAGCCCGCCCTCGCCTGCCCCAGGTTTAATGAAGCCATGGGCCTGCCCAAAGGCTACTTTTACCTGGCGATGGCGATCCTCGCCGAGGTCGTCGCCACCACCGCCCTCAAGGCCTCCGAAGGGTTTTCCCGGGCGCTACC
>JALSJG010000180.1 GCA_026989475.1 Thermaceae bacterium
TGCATGAACGGCAGGGTAAAGACCTCAAGCATCGCGTCGCTCCACGCTGAAGCTGAGTTCGTGGGGGTGCCCCACGTGCCCAAAAGCTCGCCGCAAGCACTCGTCGGAGAGCGCCCGCTCGGGCGGCCCGAAGCCGATCACCCGTCGGTTCAAAACCAGAACGTGGGTGGCGTGGTAGCGGGCGGCCTCCCAGTCGTGGGTGATCATCAGCACGGTGGCCCGGTGCTCGCGCTGGTAGTGCTCGAGCATCCGGTACATGTCGGCCTCACCGAGCACGTCCATGCCGGTGGCAGGCTCGTCGAGCAAAAGCATCCGGGGGCGGCGGACGAAGGCCCGGGCAAGGTAGACCCGCTGCAGCTCGCCGCCCGAAAGCCGAGCCAGGCGGCGATTGGCGAGCTCCTCTCCCCGTACTCTGCGGAGCGCGGCGAGCGCCGCTTCGCGTTCCCTCGCCGAGGGGCGAAAGGGCCAGCGGCGGCGCAGCCCGCTGGCCACGAGCTCGAGGGAAAGCGCGGGGAAGCTGCGGTCCAGGGTCTTGAACTGGGGCACGTAGCCGAGCCACTCGGCCGGCACCTTGAAAGCTGGGCGCCCGAAGACCCGCACCTCTCCCTCGCTCGGACGGAGGAGTCCGAGGACAAGCTTGAGAAGCGTGCTCTTCCCCGCTCCGTTCGGACCGATGATGGCGACGAAGGCGCCCTCGGGAATCCGGAGGGAGACCCCATCCAGCGCCGCAAAGCTCCCGTAGCGGACGCTCACGTTCTCGAACTCGACCGCCGCCTCCACGAAAGCTCAGTATAGAGCTCCGAAATGTAAGGAAAACCAGTCCAAAAGTCCCTCCCAGGCCGCCTCGCCCATCCGGGGCAGGTAGACGACGTCGCCGGGCTCCCGCCGAAACCAGGTGTACTGGCGGCGGGCGTACCGCCAGACCGCCCGCCAATCGGCCTCGATCGCCTCCTCCAGAGTGAGCTCGCCCTTTAGGTAAAGGACGACCTCCTTGTAGCCGATCGTCTGAAGGGCGGTGGGCATCTCGGGGTAGCGGGCGAGCAGCCCCCGAACCTCATCCACCAGCCCGGCGGCGAACTGGGCCCGGGCCCGCTCCTGGATGACCGGCAGGAGCGCCCGGCGCTCGGGCCAGAGGACGAGCTTCTTGAAGGTATACCGGGGCTTTCGCCAGGGCAGCCGGGCCGGGGGCACCCCGGTCTTTCGCAGAATGAAGAGGGCACGGAGGAGGCGACGGGGGTTCTTTCCCACCCGGGCCGCGTCCTCGGGGCTCGCCCGCCTTAGTTCCTCGTAGAGCGGCTCGATTCCCCGCTCGGAGAACTCTGCCTGAAGTTGGCGCTCGAGCTCAGGCTCCGGGGACGGCACCTTGGGAATGCCCTCGGAAAGCGCCCGGATATAGTAGCCGGTCCCCCCGACCACGAGGGGAAGCTTCCCGCGACCGAGCACCCCGGCGATCGCCGCCTCGGCGAGGTCCAAAAAGCGCACCACGCTCATCGCCTCGCTGGGCTCGAGCACGTCCACGAGGTGGTGCCGAACGCGCGCCCGTTCCTCTTGGGTGGGCTTCGCGGTCCCGATATCGAGCCCCTTATAGACGAGCGTGGCGTCGGCGTTGACGATCTCGAGGCCCTTTTCCTCGGCGAGGCGCAGCGCAAGCGCGCTCTTCCCTGTCGCCGTGGGCCCGGCGAGGACCGGTATGACCGGGTTCACCGCTTCGGTTTTACCACGTGGCAGCGGCGGCAACGCGGCTCGTAGGTCTCGGCCGCCCCCACCAGGACCACGGGGTCGTCGTAGCTCGCGGGCTCCCCGTCGATGAGCCGCTGGGTGCGGGTCGCCGGCGCCCCGCAACGCACGCAGACGGCGGTCAGCTTCTCCACGAACTCGGCCCGGGCGAGGAGATCGGGGATCGGCCCGAAGGGCTCGCCCCGGAAGTCCATGTCGAGCCCGGCGACGATCACCCGCACCCCGGCGTCGGCCAGGCGCTCGGCCAGGGAAATCAACCCGTCGTCGAAAAACTGACCCTCGTCCACCGCTACCACGTGGGGGAAGGGGCGCTCGAGGGCCTCGAAAAGGGCTCCACTGCTTTCCACCGGCACTGCCTCGATGCGGGTTCCGTCGTGGCTGGTGACGTCGGTTTTGTGGTAGCGGTCGTCGAGCTTGGGCTTAAAGACCTGGACCCGCTGCCCGGCGATCAAGGCCCGCTTGACCCGGCGGATCAGCTCCTCGGATTTGCCGGAGAACATCGGGCCGACGATGATCTCGATCCATCCCGGCGTGGGGAAAAGCGGGGGGTTCGTCATGGGACGAAAAAGGGGCCCGCATCGCGGGCCCGGGCGGGTTCAAGCCTTCTTGAGGTTTTTCTTGTAAGAATCGCCGTAGCGCCGCTGGAAGCGCTCGACCCGGCCCTCGGTGTCCACGAAGCGCTGCTGGCCGGTGTAGAAGGGGTGGCAGGCGGAGCAAACCTCGACGTGGATCTCCGGCTTGGTGGAGTAGGTCTCGATCACGTTGCCGCAACCGCAGATGATGCGGGCGGGAACCAGCTTGGGATGGATGCCTTCCTTCATCTGCTCACCTCCGCGCACGGGCTTGGTCGTGCGCCCAACGCCCATGGAAGATATCAAAACAGGAAGCTACAGGCAACCTCCCCCCTTCAGGGGTGCTCGATACCCAAGGGGGTATTAAGCTCGAGGCATGCAAGGACGCTTCGCTTTCGCCAAGGTGATGCTCGCAGGGCTTTTGTTCCTGGCCGCCTGCACCACCCCACCGATCACCATCGGCCTCGCCGACCTCACAATCGACCTTTCGATCGCGGTGAACAGTGCCGAAAAGGTGATCTTTCCGGCAAACCCCATAAAGTTTGAAAACCCGGTTCCTGAGACCAGCGTCGCCTCGGTGACGGTGCGCGGCGAAGCCTGGCTTAAAAAGGAAGCCAACGTAAGCTTCAACGTTTACGCCACCGACACCGACCCTGGCAAGCTGGGATGCGACCCCTTCCCATCTAGAGAGTTTTACCTTTGCGATCCTGATACAAACGGGATCGAGCAGGTAAGCCAAGACGCCATCGCCTTCGAGAGCAACGCCGGCCCCGTATCCTTCGAGCTCCGTGGCACGATGCTCGCAAATGGGCTCAACGCCAAAAGCCTTTATCTGGGTGCAAGCATTGAGGGCGGAACCGCCGGCAATGTCCTCTACTTGAAGAAGATGCGTGCCACCGTGCAACTAAATATCGGAAAATAACCTAGTGTACTCACAAAGCGGGCGGGCCTGGGGCCCGCCCGCGGTTTTTCGGAGCACTACTTCAAGAGTTCCTGCCACTTGGCGTAGGGCATGAAGCCAACCTCTTTCTTCCCGTTTACGAAAAAGGTCGGGGTGCCGTCCACACCCAGCGCGAGGGCCAGTTCTCGGTCGAAACGCACCCGGGCTTGGGCTTCCTCGCTGGAAAGGCAACGGTCGAATGCGGCCGCGTCGAGGCTGAGCTGGCGGGCGTAGCCGAGGAGCTTTTCCCGAAGCGCCTCCCCCTCGAGCCCCGCCCAATCCCCCACCGCCCGGAAGAGCAGGAGGTGGTAGTCGAGGAAACGGTCCTTCGCCTGGTCGTAGACGCAACCGGCGGCGACGCTCGCGGTGAAGACGTCGGGCTGGCCAGAAAAGGGTAGGTGGCGGAGAACATAGCGGACTTGCCCCTGCTCCACGTAGTCCGAGATCAACCGACCGAAAACGTTCAAGGCATGGTTCCGGCAGTGGGGGCAGCGGTAGTTGGAAAACTCCACCACCGTGTAGGGAGCGTCCGCACGGCCCAGGACGAGGTGGGCCTTCAGGGTCGGGGTGGGATCTTCGATCGTGGTCTTTGGCTTCGGCGACGGCGTGCGCTTGCCGAAGAGGTAGATTCCCCCGATCAGCAAGGCGGCGACGGCCGCGATGACCGCAAAGATCGTTCGCTGCATACCCCTTCTTTACCCTGCCTCAAGATGAGAAGTTACTTCCACTGGAGCTTGTAAAGCTCGACCACCTCGTCGGAGGTGGTAGCCTCCTCGGGGCTCTTGTCGTCGCGGTAGCGGAGGAAGCGCGGGAAGCGCAGGGCAAGCCCCCGCCCTTCCTTAACCTTGCCGTAGGCGCAGGTGTGGTTAGGGCTTAAGGTGATCTCCTGGGCCTCCACCTCGATCACGAGCCCGGGCTCGAACCAGACGTCGGGCTCAAGCAAGGCCCAGACCCGGGGCGCGGGCCCCTCGCGGCGGAGCAGATCGAGCCGGGCGGGAAGGCCCTTCTGCAAGTCCTCGTCGGTGAAACCCGAGCCCACCTTGGTCACGGTCTCGAAGCGGTCTTCCGTGGGGTTGTAGCTGGCCGCGAGAAGCGAGCCGTAGGTCCCGCTACGGCGACCCCGCCCCCACCAGGCCCCGACCACCACCAGATCGAGGGTGTCGGCGAGGCGGCCGCCGGCGGCCCGCTTGAACTTGACCCACTTGAAGCCGCGCTTGCCGGCCTCGTAGTTCCCGTCGGGCCGCTTGCACATGAGCCCCTCGTCCCCCACCTCGAGCGCCTCGTCGAAGAAGGCCTCGAGCTCCTCGGCGCTCTCGATCCAGCGGCGCTCGCTGGGCTCGAAGCGATCGGTCTTGGGAACGAAGGCCTCGAGCCGCTCCCGGCGTTCGGCCAGGGGGAGGTCGATCAGGGCCTCGCCGTCGAGGTAGAGCAGCTCAAATACGAAAGCCTTCACCGGGTACTTCTCGATGAGCTCCTGAGAAAGGTGCTTCACCTTCCGGTTCAAGACGTACTGGAAGGGCAGGAGCTCGCCGGTATCGGGATCGTAGACCACCGCCTCGGCCTCTAGGATGTAGGGCTTTTTGAGGTGGACGCGGAAGGCCTCGAGCAGGTCCGGGTACTGGTGGGTGATGTTCTCGATCCGGCGGGAGTAGACCCAAAACCGTTCACCGTCGAAGTGGACCTGGATCCGCTCGCCGTCGTACTTGTACTCGGCGAGGTGCCGGCCGAGCTTCTTCATGATCGCTTCCGCGTTGGGCAGGCGCTCGGCCAGCATCATGCGAATCGGCTTGCCCACCTGCACCCGAACGTTCAAAAGCGCCTCCTCGCCCTCTAGGGCAAGCTCGGCAACGTAGGCGAGGTCGGAGGTGAGGTTGTAGGCGCGCTCGAGCAGAGCTCGCTTCGTGCGGTCGCCTAGGACTGCCTGAGCGAGTGCGTCGAGGATTGTGGCCTCCCCCACCCCGAGCCGGAGCCGGCCGGTGACGATTCGGAGAATGTAGAGCGCTTCCAGGGGACTCGCTTGTTGGAGCAACCGGGAAAGCCGTTCGCGCTTTCTCAGCTGGGAGCCGGGACCCGCATCCTTGGCGAGGGCGAGAAGCTCCTCGAAGACCTCGAGGAGGGGAAGCCCACCCTCCTGATCCGGAAGGAGCTCCTGGGCCGCTCGCCCCACGTCCCCGAGTTCCCGGACCCTGCGCCAGACCTCGGCCTCGTCCGCGCCCACCGCGAGGGCAAGGGCCTTGGCCGCCTCCTTCTCGGCGACGCCGAACTCAAGCCCCAAAAACTCCGGCGCGACCCTGCCGGTGAGCAAAAGAACCGCCTTGGGAAGCTCCTCGGGCTCGAGCTCGGAAAAGAGCTCGGAGAGCATGCGGATGATCTCGAGCCGGCCGCTCTCGGCCTCGATCTTCGCCAGGTACTCGGCGAAACGTTTGAAGGTCATGCCCCCACTTTATAGCCTTAAAGACGTGCGCGTCCTCGCCGTCGACACCGCCACCCCCTACCTGGTCCTCGGCACGCCGGAGGCCGAGCTCGTCCTCCGGGCAGAACGCCGCCACAACGAGCTGCTTGCCCTCGAGCTCACACGCTTTCTCGAGCGATCCGGGCTTGCCCTAAAGGAGCTTGAAGGGGTGGTCGCCGGCCAGGGACCGGGCTCCTACACCGGGCTCCGGGTGGGGCTTGCCTTCGCCCAGGGCCTCGCCCGCGCCCTCGGGGTGCCCTTCGCCGGGGTGGATACCCTTGCCGGGGTCGCCGCCCGGTTTGGGGGGCGGGTCGCGGTGGGCCTTTCCGCCCGGAACCGGCTCGTCTACGCCGCGCTCTACGATGGAGACACGCGGCTAGGGGGCCCGGAAAAGCTCACCGCCGAAGCCTTTGCCGCGCTCGCGCCCTGCCGGATCCTCGACGCGCCGCCCTCCGGCCGCGCCCTGGCCCGGCTCGGGGCCCGGGCCCTCGCCCATGGTGCGCGCGGTTTTCAGGCCCACTACCTCTAACTCCTGCTAAGATCGAGTTGCTATGAAGAAACGGTTCCTAATCTTCGTGCTCATGCTCTTGCTCGCGCCCACCTGGGCCGCGAGCCTACCCGCGATGGCGCCCAAGGGGGCCGTCTTTACCCTCTACCTCCGGAACCTGGCGGTAAAAAAGGCCTTCTTCGTGGACTTTCAGGCCGAGCTTGCCCGCCTCAAGCTCACCGCCGACGATCTCGTCACCCTCTTTGCCGGCGAGGAGCTGGACCGCAAGGCCCGGGAGGAGATCGCCCGTTTCCTCAAGTTTATGAGCCTGGACGCAATCGGCCAGGAGGGGCTTCTCGCCGTCTATCCCGACGGCAGCTTCCTTGCTCTGGCCCGGCCCTCGGCCAGTGCCGCCCCTGCCTTTTTCGAAGAGCTCAAGAAAAACCTCGGCAACACCGAGCCCTATCGCGGCTGGAATCTCAAACGCTTTGGCGAAGAAGGCGAGGAATATCGGCTCGTAGTCGGCTACCGCGACGGCACCGCCGTGGTCGCGGGATATCCCGCGGGTGGCACCCCCCTGGCCCTCGGCTTCTTCGAGGGCAACGTGGAAAGGGGCCTCGAGCTCGCCCTCGGGGGCGACCTGGTGTTTCAGTTCGATTTTCCGCCGCTCGCCGCGCTCGCCGAGCCCCTCTTTGCCGAGCAGAACGTCCCCGCGCGGCTTAAGGCTCTCATCCGCACCCCGAAGCGCCTCGCCAGCGCACTCACCATCGTCAAGGAAGGAATCGAAGCGCGTAGCGTGTTCGCTCTGGAACCGGATGCAGATCCCGAGCTCGCCGGGCTCTTTTTGGAGGATTGCCGTCCCTGGCCTCTCGGAGATTTCCCTCAAGCCGACTCGGTGGCAAGCTACTGTTTCCCCTTGCCGAAGCTCGCCCGCTATCTCAGCGCGCTATTCGCCGACTTTGGCGTTGATTTCGAGCTCGACCTCGACGCCTTCGGCAATCGCCTGGCCCTAGCTACCCTCGCCGTACCCGGGCAAGACCCCGCGCTCGCCCTGCAAAAGCCGCTCGGGGACATGCTTCTCTACCTTGAGACCAAGGACGACCTCACCGCCGAAACCACCCTTACGACCTGGCTCCAAATGTTCGCGGCGGCCAGCACCCCTGAAGGTCAGGGGGGTTTCCAGGTCGAGCGCTACGAGGTGGGTCCCTACAGGGGCAAGCGAATCACCCTTGGAATCGGGCAACCGATCTTCCTCTTCAACCTCGGAGACCGGCTCGTCCTCGCCACCAGCGAGGAAGCCGCCAAGGCCCTCGCTCGACCCAAACTGGGCGAGGACCCCGCGTTTCAAAAGTGGGCCCCCCGCTTCCCCAAAGACGCGGTCATGCTGAGCTACGGCAACGCCGGTCCGGCGCTTAAGCTCGCGGGAGAACAGCTCGCGGCCACGACCCCGATGTTCGTCCAAAACCCCGAGGACCTCCAGGCAACGATGGAGTTCAGCAAGCGAATGGCCCAGTTCTTCGCCTTCCTCGGTGAACGGGTCGGGGTTGGGATCGGCTACACCCGGATCGAGGGCGAGAAGCGGGTGAGCTACGGGCTGACGGAGGTGCGCTGGTAACGTTTACTAGCCCCTCTTGGCTTTGGCTTTTGGCGATCCTGCCGCCGCTTCTCTTCTGGCTCTCGCGTCGGCAGGCCCCCCGGCGGGTTCGGCTCGCCGGGGTCTTCCTCTGGCGCCGCGCCGGCGCCGCCCGGACCCGGCTGCGCCCGCGGGCCCTGCTTTTGCCGCTGGCGGGGGCGCTGGCGGTGCTCGCCCTCGCCGGTCCGCGGCTCCCAGCCCCGCCCCCCATCCTGGTGGTGGTGCTCGACGCCAGCGCCTCGATGGCCGCGGGAACGCGCTGGCAGGAGGCGATCGCAGAAGCGCAAAGGCTGCTACGGGAGGCGTCCCGGGCGGCGGCGGTGCGGGCCGGGCTCAGGCCCGAGATCCTCGGCCCCGGGACGGGAAGGGAAATCAGCGCCAGCCTAAAGCGCTGGCGCCCGGGGGACGCCGGGCTCGACGTGGCCGCCGCCCTCGCCGCCGCGGCCGAGGTCCTGCCCGGGGCGCCGGTGGTCTGGGTCGGAGACCGCGATCCCGGCCCCCCCGCCGCCTTCCACCCGGTGGGCGGCGGTGAGGAAAACGCCGGCATCACCCGCCTCACCGAGGACTTCCTAGCCGTCGCCCATAGCGGGGCAGGGCCCTCCATCCGTCAGGTACGGGTGGACGGCGAGATCCACGCACTCGCGCTTCCCGCCCGGGGCTTTCGCACCCTCCGGCTCCCCCCAAAGCGCCGGCACGAGGCCCGCCTCCTCGGGGAGGACGCCCTCGCGTTGGACGACGCCAGCACTTACCTCCGCGCCCGGCCCCGGGTCGTCCTGGAGGTCCGCCACCCGGCGCTTTTGCGGCTGCTCGGGCTCCTCGGGGCGCGGCCCGGGAATACCGGAGCGCTTGCAATCCGGATCGG
>JALSJG010000181.1 GCA_026989475.1 Thermaceae bacterium
TTTGTTCTCGCCCAGCCGGTCTGGCAGGGAGACCGTGCCACCGTGCTGGTGATCCGGCTGGTGTCCGCAAACGAAGAGGTACGCGAGGCGTTGCTCACAGCTCTTTTGAAATCAGCCTACGACGCCGCCGCCTACGAGGTCGCCTGCCCCGCCGAGGAGGAAGACCGGGCCTTTCTCGAGAGGCTTGGGTTCGTCCCCGGGCCGCGCCTTTTCTCGCGCGCGCTGGGCAGCCGAGGGGCCCGCGGCGAGCACCGCGGTGTTTTAGAATAGGCCGCATGAACCGGGTCTTGCTCGGCGTCCGCGGGGCCGAAACCGAGGAGCAGATGCGGGTGGTGGCGGAGGCCCTCGCCCGCCTCGAGGGTGTGGCCAGGGTGGAAGTGCCCCAGCCGGGGCAGGTCCTGGTGGAATACGACCCGCACCGGCTCACGGTGATGGACTTGATCCGGGCGGTACGCGAGGAGGGCTTCCTCGCTGGGATGCTCTAACGTGGTATCCTGAGGACGAGAGAGGCGGCCGGGGCGCCCCCCGCCGGCAAAAGCGCGAATCCCCGAAAACCGAGTTCTTCCGTACCCCAGCACCCTGGGGTGGAAAGGAGCAGGATGTACAAGGACGCGTTTGGCACGTTAAAAACGCTGGATACCGCGGCCGGGAAGGTGCGCTACTTCGACGTGATGGAGCTGGAGAAGCAGGGCATCGCGCCGGTGTCCAAGCTTCCCTTCTCCATCCGGGTCATGCTCGAAAGCCTTCTTCGGAACGTGGACGGCTTCACGGTCACCGAGGAAGACGTCGTCCGGCTTGCGAACTGGAAGCCCGACCCCGGCGAGATCAACGTTCCTTTAAAGCTTGCCCGGGTCGTGCTGCAGGACTTTACCGGCGTGCCCGCGGTCGTCGACCTGGCCGCGATGCGGAGCGCGATGGCCCGCTTCGGCAAGGACCCGAAGCGGATCAACCCCCAAGTGCCCTCGGACCTCGTGATCGACCACTCGGTGCAGGTCGACTTCTTCGGAACCGTGTACGCGTTTCCCAAGAACGTGGAGCTCGAGTACCAAAGGAACCGGGAGCGCTACCAGCTCCTCAAGTGGGGGCAGGGGGCGCTTTCCTCCTTCCGGGTCGTGCCCCCGGGTCAGGGGATCATCCACCAGGTCAACCTCGAGTACCTCGCCAAGGTGGTCATGACCCAGAAGGCAAACGGCACGACCTACGTCTTCCCCGATAGCCTGGTCGGTACCGACAGCCACACGGTGATGATCAACGGCCTGGGCGTGCTTGGATGGGGCGTGGGCGGCATCGAGGCCGAGGCGGTGATGCTGGGCCAGCCCTACTACATGCTCGCCCCCCGGGTGGTCGGGTTCAAGCTCACCGGGGAGCTCCCCGAAGGGGCCACCGCCACCGACCTGGTGCTCACCATCACCGAGATGCTCCGCAAGCACGGCGTGGTGGGCAAGTTCGTCGAGTTCTACGGACCCGGCGTAGCCAAACTTCCCCTCGCCGACCGCGCCACCATCGCCAACATGGCGCCGGAGTACGGGGCCACCATGGGATTTTTCCCGGTGGACGAGGAAACCCTCCACTACCTCCGGCAGACCGCCCGGCCCGCGGAGCTCTTGGACCTGGTGGAGCGCTATACCAAGGCCACCGGGCTCTTCCGTACCGGCGGGGAGGAAACCCTTTACTCCGAACACCTTGAGCTCGACATGTCCACCGTCGAGCCGAGCCTCGCGGGCCCCAAGCGCCCCCAGGACCGGGTCTCGCTCTCGAGCTTGAAGGCGAGCTTCAAGGAGCACCTCACCAAACCGGTCACCGAGCGGGGCTTCGGGCTCGGCCCCGCTGAACTCGACCGCCGGGTGCTGGTGAAGCGGGCCGACGAGGAGTTCGAACTCCACCACGGCTCGGTGGTGATCGCCGCCATCACCTCCTGTACCAACACCTCGAACCCCTCGGTGATGATCGGCGCCGGCCTGCTCGCCAAGAAGGCGGTAGAGGCCGGGCTCGAAACCAGACCCTGGGTGAAGACGAGCCTCGCCCCGGGTTCGCGGGTGGTCACCGACTACCTCGAGCGCGCCGGGCTGCTGCCCTTCCTCGAGGCGCTCCGCTTCCACCTGGTGGGCTACGGCTGCACCACCTGCATCGGGAACTCGGGTCCTCTCCCAGAAGACATCGCGAAGGCCATCGAGGAAGGAAATCTGGTCGCCGCCAGCGTCCTCTCCGGCAACCGGAACTTCGAGGGCCGGATCAACCCCCACGTCAAGGCGAACTACCTGGCGAGCCCCATGCTCGTGGTCGCCTACGCGCTGGCCGGCCGGATCGACCTGGATCTGACCAGCGAGCCCCTCGGCCACGATCCGAACGGGGAGCCGGTCTACCTGAGGGACATCTGGCCGAGCCAGGCGGAGATCCAGGAGGCGATCCGGCAGAGCCTCTCCCCCGAGCAGTTCCAAAAGGAGTACGCCTCGGTCTTCGAGGGGGACGAGCGCTGGAAGAACCTCCCCGCGCCCACCGGGGAGCTTTACGAGTGGGACCCCGACTCCACCTACATCCAGGAGCCGCCCTTCTTCAAGGACATGCCCCTCGAGCCCCCGCCGCCCAAGGACATCCGGGGCGCCCGCGTCCTCGCCCTCTTCGGCGATTCGATCACGACCGACCACATCTCCCCCGCTGGGGCGATTCCGCCCGACTCGCCCGCCGGCCGCTACCTTCTCGAACGCGGGGTGCCGGTCTCCGAGTTCAACACCTACGGCTCCCGACGCGGCAACCACGAGGTAATGATGCGGGGGACCTTCGCCAACATCCGCATCAAGAACCTGCTCCTCGGGGGCAAGGAAGGCGGCTACACCCTCAAGTTCCCCGAGGGCGAGGAGATGTGGATCTTCGACGCGGCGATGAAGTACAAGGAGGAGGGTACCCCCTTGATCGTCCTCGCGGGCAAGGAGTACGGCACCGGCTCCTCCCGCGACTGGGCCGCCAAGGGCCCCGCCCTACTCGGCGTGAAGGCGGTGATCGCCGAGAGCTTCGAGCGCATCCACCGCTCCAACCTGGTGGGGATGGGCATTCTGCCCCTCGAGTTCAAGCCGGGCGACTCCTGGCAGTCCCTCGGCCTGACCGGGCACGAGGTCTACGAGATCACCGGCATCGAGGCCGGACTTGAGCCCCGCAAGACCCTCACGGTGACCGCGACCCGAGAGGACGGCTCGAAGGTGACCTTCGAGGTCACCGCCCGGCTCGATACCCCGGTCGAGGTGGAGTACTACAAAAACGGCGGTATCCTGCAGACGGTCTTACGCAAACTCCTTCAGGCCTGACCCGGCTGCCCACCCCTACACCCGGGCCGCGGCCCGGGTGTAGGCTTGATGCGTGCCCGCGTACGTCGGCTTCTACGCCGCCCGGCTGGAGATGCCCTGGGTACGGAGCCTCAAGGAAAAACGGGCGCTCGTGCGTCCGGTAATCGAGCGGATTCGCGCCCGCTTCCCCGTCTCCGCCGCCCGGCTCGACGGCCTCGACGCCCACGGCTGGGAAGCGGTGGGCTTCGTGGTCATCGGCAACGAGGCCGGATGGGTCGAGGAGGTCCTCCACCAGGTGGCTGCCTTCCTGCGGGCCGGCGGCGAGTACGCCGTGCGCGCGGAACAGATCGAGGTGATACGCTGGGACACCGAAGCCCTGCCGCTCGGGTTTTAGAATGGCGACCATGGATCGCACGCTGAGGAAAGAAGTTTTGCGAAAACTCCACTACGGGGTCTACGTCGTCACCGCCCGGGACGGCGAGGATTACTCCGGCGCCCTCATCACCTGGCTCTCCCAGGCCTCGCTAAAGCCGCCGCTCGTCATGATGGCCCTGCGCAAGGACTCCAAGGTCTATGCGCTCCTGAAAAACACCGGCCGAG
Source organism: Thermaceae bacterium (assembly GCA_026989475.1). Lineage (GTDB taxonomy): Bacteria > Deinococcota > Deinococci > Deinococcales > Marinithermaceae > WFXV01. Next base: position 3,879 of record JALSJG010000181.1, read on the forward strand.
CGGCGGTGCACATTCTGGCCGAGGGCCAAAAGGCCCTCGCCGCCGACTTCTTCAAAGCCACCCGGGTCGAGGACGGAACGATGAACGGGCACCCTTTCCGGCTCGAAGCGGACCTCCCGATCCTCACCGAAGTGCCCTGGTACTTCCGGATCGAAGCCCGCGAGTGGGCGGGGGGAGGCGACCACGGGGTCCTGGTCGCCGAGGTCGTCGCGGTGGGCAAAAACGCGGAGGCCGAGCGGAGTCTCTGCCTCCGCGACACCGGCTGGAGTTACGGCGGTTAGGCCACGCGCTCGAGCGCGAGGGCGGTGGCCCCGCCGGTGCCGTGGCAGATGGCGGCGAGCCCCCGCTCGCCGTTCTTCTTTTCCAGCACGCTAAGGAGCGTAACCAAAATCCGCGCCCCCGAGGCCCCGATCGGGTGACCGAGGGCGATTGCGCCGCCGAAGACGTTGAGCCGCTCCCGGGAAACGCCGAGCAGCCGTTCGAAGAGCAGGTTGTTGATGGCAAAGGCCTCGTTGTTCTCGAAGTAGTCGAAGTCCCCGATCGTCATGCCGGTCCGATCGAGTAGCCTTTTCACCGCCGGTATCGGAGCCTCGGGGAAACGCCAGGTGGGCCCGGCGCTAAAGGCTCCGCCAAGTACGCGCGACCTCGGCTTTAGACCAAAGCGCTCGAGGGCTTCCCCGCTCGCGAGCAAGAGCGCCGCCGCCCCGTCCGAGATCTGGCTCGAGTTGCCGGCGGTGAAGACACCATCCTTCTTAAAGGCAGGGCGCAGCGCGGCGAGCGCCTCGGGGGTGGTGTCCGGACGGATGCCCTCGTCGCTTTCGATTCGCACCGGTCCCTTTCGGGTCTTGACCTCGACCGGGGCGATCTCGGCGGCGAAATCCCCGCGCTCGGTGGCCTCGGCCGCGCGTTTTTGGGAAAGGTAAGCGACCTCGTCGAGCTCCGAGCGGCCGATGCCGAACTCCTCGGCGAGCCGCTCGGCCTCAAGCCCCATCGGTTCCCCGTTGGTGGGGTCGGTGAGGCCGTCGTGGAGCAAAAGGTCCCGCACCTCCTCGGGAGTGCCGAGGAGGAACTTGTAGCCCCAGCGGGCCCGGTGGGAAAGGAAAAAGCCCGCCTGGCTCATCGACTCGGTACCCCCGGCGAGCACGAGGTCGGCCTCCCCCGCCCGGATCGCGGTGGCCGCGCTCATCACCGCCATCATCCCGGAGGAGCAGACCATGTCCACGGCGTAACCATCCTTCTCCTTGGGAATGCCGGCGAGGAAGGCGGCCTGCCGCGGAATCAGCTGTCCGTGGCCGGCCCGGAGGATGTTCCCGAAGACGTAAAAGTCGAGGGCCTCGCCCTCCACTCCCGCGCGCTCGAGCGCCGCCCGCATCGCGTGGGCCGCGAGCTCGGCCGGGCCCATGTCCTTGAGAGCGCCGCCAAACCGCCCGATCGGGGTGCGCACCGCGGATACGATGTAGACCTCGCGCATACGCCCATCCTACCTTGCGAATCGGCTCCCGCGGTGCTAAGCTAAAGTTGACAAAGGCATTGATAGGTTTTGTGAAAGGAGGTGTCGGCATGCGGAAGTACGTGCGCCGGGTTCTGGCCGC
>JALSJG010000182.1 GCA_026989475.1 Thermaceae bacterium
CTGGGGCTTTTGGTCGCGGTTCTTGCCCTGGTGGCCTTCTGGCTCGGAGGCTGGCTCTTCGTCTTTTTGGGTAAGGTTTTCCTGGCGGTTTCCAAACTGATCGTCGCATTGCTTTACTTCCTGGTGCCGGCGCTCCTGGTGGCGGGCATCGTCTACCTGCTGGTGCAGTGGATCTCCCGGCGACGTCCCAGGGCCGAGGGCTAGGCGAAGCGGTCTTCCTCTGATAGAGTAGGGGTTTAGTGGAGCTTTCGGAGCTAATCCGCGCGCGCCGCGCCCGGGAAAGGGGGGCGATTCGTAAGGACGCCCCGATCCGGGTAACCCTTGCCTATCCCAACACCTACAAGGTAGGCATGGCCTCGCTCGGCTTCCAGGTGGCCTACAAACTCATGAACGCCGAGCCCGACGTGGTGGCCGAGCGGGTCTTCCTGGAAGAGCTCCCCGGCGAGCTCATCACCTACGAGTCCGGGCGACGGGCGGGCGAGGCGGAAATCTTCGCGGTCTCCATCGCCTACGAGCTCGATCTCACCAACCTCGTGCGGCTTCTCGTGCGAAGCCGGATCGAGCCGCTCCGGGTACGTCGGGACGAGGGCGATCCCCTGGTGATCGTCGGGGGCCCGCTCACCTCCTCTAACCCCTGGCCGCTTGCCCCCTTCGCCGACGTGATCCTGATCGGCGACGGGGAAGAGACGATCCCCGCCCTCTTCGAGGCCTACCGGAACGCGGAGGGGAGGGCCGAGTTTCTGGAGCTGATCGAGGGGCTCCCCGGGGTCTTTTTGCCGGACCGCATGGCGCATGAACCCCACTTCGCGATCGCACGACCGGAGACCCTCCCGGCGGCGGCGCAGTTCATTACCCCGGACGCTGAGTTCCCGAACACTTTCCTGATCGAAGTGGAGCGGGGTTGCCCCCGCCCCTGCACCTTCTGCCTCGCCCGGGTGATGTACGGGCCGACCCGGAACGCGCCCCTGGACCGGGTGCTCGCCGCGATCCCCGAGGACGTGCCCAAGGTGGGGCTGATCGGCGCCGCCCTCACCGACTACCCCTGGATCAAGGAGCTCTCCCGGGCGCTGGTGGAGCGGGGCCAGCAGTTCAGCTACTCCTCGATCCGCGCCGATCGGGTGGACCTCGAGCTCGCCGAACTCATGCGCGCCGGCGGCATGAAGAGCTTCACCTTCGCCGCCGACGGCCCGAGCCAGCGCATCCGGGACCTTTTGAAAAAACAAATCACCACCGAAGACCTCCTCCGTACCGCCAAGATCGCCAAGGAGGCGGGTTTTAAACGCTTCAAGCTCTACCAGATGATCGGCCTGCCCACCGAGACCGAGGCCGACCTCGAGGAGATGGTGGAGCTCACCGTGGAGCTCAGCCAGTACGCCCGGCTGGCCCTCACCGTGAGCCCCTTCGTCCCCAAGCGCCACACCCCCCACTTCGCCGATGCCTTCGCCGGGGTGAAGACGATCGAAAAAAGGCTCAAGTTCATCGCGAAAAAACTGGGGCGGCACCGGTCCCGCGTCGAGCTGCGCTCGGTGAGCGCCCGCTGGGCCTGGGTGGAGGCGGTGATCGCCCGGGGCGGGCCCGAGGTCGGGCTTGCCGCTTTGCGGCTTGTTGACCGGGAAAACTACGCCCGGTGGAAGGAAGCCCTGGCCGCCGTAGGCTGGAACGACCCCTTCAACCAGCCGGAGCCGGCGGTACCCGCTCCTCGGGTCAGCGTTGCCCTCTGAGTTTGTGAAATTTGCTTACAATGCGGGCATGCGTCTTCTCTTCATCGGCGACGTCACCGCGGAACCGGGCCTGCGGGCGGTCCGGCTGCACCTACCCGACATTCGCGACCGATACCACCTGGTGATCGCCAACGCCGAGAACGCCTCCGGCGGCAAGGGGCTTACCAAGAAGCACTACCGGATGCTTCGGGACGCCGGGGTGGACGCGATCACGCTGGGAAACCACGCCTTCGACAAAAAGGAAATCCTCGAGCTCATCGAAACCGAGCCCATCCTCCGGGCGGCCAACTACCCGCCGGGCGTGCCCGGAAGGGACCGGCTCGTGCTCGAGGCCGGGGGCGAGCGGCTCTTGCTCTTCC
>JALSJG010000183.1 GCA_026989475.1 Thermaceae bacterium
ATGCGGAAGTGGAGTACCCCTCCGGGGTTTGTGGAGCTGAAACCGTAGTCGAGCCGGATGGCGGGGAACTGTACCGCTCCGTATCCCAGGTTGAGCTGGACCCCCACGCCGAAACCGGCCCGGAGCTCGGGGTCATCGCCTGGGAACCAGACCGAGCCCAGATCGGCGAAGAGGATGCCGATCACGGTACGGGTGAGCACGCTCTCGAAGCGAAAGTCGTAGCGGTATTCGATCGAACCCGCGAAGAGCCGGGTTCCGTAAAAGCTCCTCGGGTGGTAGCCCCGCAGCATGCTGATCTCGGGCTCGGAGCCTCCCATCGTGAAGTAGCGGCTTTCGGGCGGTGCCCCCAGGATTGCGCCCACCGCCGTGCGAACGGCGAAGACCGAGCGTCCCTCGGGGTCCTGGGCGGCGTAGGTTTTGTAGCTCGCCCAAAGCGGTGCGAATCCCCGGGCAGGTGCGCCCGAGGGGAAGGCCAGACCGTAGCCTCCGTGCACCGTGGCTGCTCTGCCGGTGGTGGGGTAAAAGGGGTCGTCGGCGTCGTTGTAGGCGAGGGTGGCGGTGGCGAGCACGTTGGCGTAGTTGCTGGGCAGGAGGGAGCGGGCTTGCGTTTCATCGTAGGTGGAGGTGTCGGGGGGATCGAGGGTTTCGAGCTGGGTCTGTACCCACTGCGCCTCGAGCGCGGTGGTGAGTGTGATCGCCTCGGTGATTGGCCGGGAGACCGAGAGGGAGAGTCCGGACCGGCGCTCGGTGTATTCCCATCCGGTCTCGATCTCCCCGTCTTTTAGCTTGAAGTTCCCGTAGGGGATCGAGTACGCGGTGATGCCAATCGAGGTGGGGGTCTCCTTAAAGTCAAGAAGATCCAGGTACAGCCAGGGGATGCTGTAGGCGAGCGAGAACGAGAGGTTGTCGCCGGCGTCGTTCTCGACGAAGGAGAGGTTCAGGCTCGCGTTGTGGGCGCGGCCCCAGAGGTTCTTGTCGGAAAGGCTCACCTGCCCGCTCCAGCCGCTTTGGCTCGACCAGGCGATCGCCGGGGCGATGACCACCGTCTTGGCTTCCTCGAGCTCGAGCTCCACCACCACCCGGTCCTCGCTCGGGCCCGGGGCGGTGCGCACCCCTGGGGGCCCGGCGAGGATCCCGAGCCTGAGGAGCCTTCCGATCCCCTCCCGGATCGCGGGGATCGAGAAGAGCGCGCCCGGTTTCGGAAACTCCCGGAGGATTACGAAGTCCTGGGTTCGGTGGCCTCCCTTCCACTGGAGGCGGTAGCCCGCGATCCGCACCTCCCGGAGCCGGATCACGTAGGTGCCGTTTTCGAAGCGGTAGTCGGGCTTCAGGACGAGCGCGTACCCGGCTTTTTGGTAGTAGGCGGCGAGCCGTTCAAAATCCGCCTGGGCGAGCTGGGGGGAGAAGGGGTCGCCCACCTTCTGCACGAGCTGGGCCTTGAGTTCCTCCTGCGAAAAGGCGGTCGCCCCCTCGATCCGGATCGCCTGGATGGGCCCGTAGGTGCGCTCGCCGAGCTCGAAGCGGATCCGCACCCCGTCCTCTTCGGGCTCGGCGTCAAAACGCACCTCGCGCCCAAGCTCGCGGGTCAGCTCGGCCACCGCCTCCACCAGCCGGTCGTAGTTGAAGGGATCACCGACCTTGACCGGCGCGTAGGGAAGGCCATCCGCGTCCACCGCGCGCACGCGGAGCTCCCTCACGCGCACCTCGAGGACGCCGTCAGCGAGCCGGGTGCGCTCGGGGTCCACGCCGCTCCCCCGGTACCCCCGCTCGGCGTAGAGCGCCCCCACCTGCCGCACTGCCTCGAGGTAGCGCTCCCAGACGAACTTGCCGCCCTGCACGAGCGGGGTGAAAGCCGCCTTGATCGCCTCCTCGGGGACCCAGTGGGCGCCGTGGATGCGGAGACCCGAAAGGGGTACCTCCTCCACCACCTCGAAGGCGAGGTGGACGCCGTCCTCCTCTCGCATTACCGCGAGCTTCACCTCCGGGGTGAAGGGAAAGCCCTGGCGGCGGTAGAGCTCGGCGAGGAGCTCCCGGGCCTTTTCCGCTTTCTTGGGGTTGTAGGT
>JALSJG010000184.1 GCA_026989475.1 Thermaceae bacterium
CGCTGAAGCGGAGCGTGGCCGGGGCACTCCCTTCGATCTCCAGGATGGCGAGGTCGAGCCCCTTGTCCACGGCGAAGACCCGGGCGGGGTGGGCCTCGCCGCTCGCGGTAGCCACGGTGAGTTTTTCTAGCCCCTCGATGACGTGGTAGTTGGTGAGGATGCGGTGGGGGGCGTAGAAAAACCCCGAGCCCCAAACCGGTTCGCCCCCCTCGCTGTAGCTCGCCTGCCCTTGCACCCGGACCACCGCGGGTAGCGCCGCTTGCACCGCCCGTACCCGGGCGATCTCGGCGTAGTCGGTGCCCTGGGCGAGGGCAGGGAGGGAGAGGAGGGCGGCGAGGAGGAGTCTCCGCATCTTTCCAAAGTATACGGTGCTTGCGCGGGACGACCTGGGAAAGGTGGATGGGGCGGGAAAACGATTCTCCCTTACATGACCTCCGGCGCCGGCACCCCGAGAAGGGATAGGCCCTGCCGGAGCGTCTCCTTGACCGTGAAGACGAGCCTTAGACGAAGTTCCCGGAGCTCCCCGGGGGCGGCGAGCACCGGGGTGGCGGGCAGGCCGCCTTGTTTCGCGTTGTAGTAGGCGTTCCAGGCGGCGGCGAGATCGAGGAGGTAGGCGGCGAGCAGGTGGGGGGTGGGCTCGGCGGCGCTTTTTTCCACCGCTTCGGGAAAGCCGAGTAGGGCCTTTGCGAGCTCGGCTTCGTAGGGGGTGGCGGCTTTTTCCGCGCCCTCGGGCAGGGGGGCTTCGGGGTCGAGGCCTTTCTCCCGGGCTTTTCTAAGGATCGAGGCCGCCCGCGCGTGGGCGTACTGCAGGTAGGGGCCGGCGTCGCCTTCGAAGGAGAGCGCCTGGTCCCAGCGGAAGTCGATCTGGCGCCGGGGTTCGGTCTTCACCATGGCGAAGCGGATGGCGCCGATTCCGACCTGCTCGGCGGCGAGCTCAGGATCGGGGTGGTCGGGGTTTTTCTCGGCGACGATCGCCCGGGCCCGGGCCACCGCCTCCTGGATAAGCGCGTCCACGCTGACCACGTGGCCCTTGCGGCCGGAAAGCGGTTTGCCCTCAAGGAGCACGGTCTCATAGGCGAGGTGCACGTGGGCCTTGGCTAGGTCCTCGCGGCCGAGGGCGGAAAGCGCGGCCTTTAAGACCTGCTGGGGGTAGCTCTGGCGCACGTCGATGACGTTGATGGTGGCGCTCGCCCTGCCGAAAGGCATGGGCTTGCCCTCGGGGTGGCTGGTATAGAGCGCCCTTCCGCTCGGCTGGGTGTCGTAGGGCTTAAACTTGAGTCCCGCAAGCAGGCCCATCTTCCAAAACTGCAGGGCGATGTCCTTGGCGGTGTAGGTGGCGGTGCCGTCGGAGCGGACGAGGACGAGGTAGGGGTCTTCGAGGCCGGGAATGAACTTCGAGGTGTCGAAGACCAAAGCGCCCTTGTACTTGCCCTCTTGGGGCGCGAAGACGTAAGGGGTTTCTTTGAGGAGGGCGAGGGCCTTTTCCAAAAGGCCCTCCCGCACGATGTCCGACTCCCAAAGCAGCACGTCGTACTCGGCCCCAAGCCGCCACATGGTGGCGAGCTGGGCGCGGAGGATTTTCTCGATCTCGCCGCGGAGCTCGCCGGCCTCGAGGCGACGCAGGACCTCGCGGATCTCGGGCTCGAGCACCGCCTTGTTCCCCTCTTCGCCGAGCTCCTGGTGTAGCCGCACGTAGAGCCGGCCGGCGTAGTGGTCGTACTTTTCCCCCTCCTTCGGGGGTTCCCCGTAGCGGGCGATGGCAAAAAGGCTCTCCGCCGCCTGGCGGCCGGTGTCGTCGATGTAGTTCTCCACCTCGACCTCGAAGCCCGCGTAGTCCAGGATGCGGGCGACCGCGTCGCCGAGGGCGACGTTCCTTAGGTGGCCGATATGGAGTTCCTTGTTGGGGTTCACCGAGGTGTGCTCGACCGCGATCTTGCCCGGCCGCTTGGGAAAGGGCTTTGGGGGGGTGCTCGCGGCGGCGGCCAGGTAGGCGGGCTCGTAGACGAAGTTCAAAAATCCCCCAAGGGGGATCATTTCCCGCACACCGGGGATGGG
>JALSJG010000185.1 GCA_026989475.1 Thermaceae bacterium
TTCCGGTGCTCCTGCTCCTCGCCGCCCTCTCCACCGCCACCGCCCAGAGGGCGGGGATCGAGGCGGACTACCCCGACTACCTGTACGTCGAGCTGAACGCCTCCCGGGTGGTCTACGACTTCGAGGCCCCCGGAGCGGAAGCCCCGGGTTGGCTCGCCCGTTACCGGGGAACCGCCTCCCCCTTCGATCGGATTCTCCCCGCCGACCGCCAGGGCTGGCGCACCTGCCTCGGCCTGAACGATCCTCCCAGGGGCAGGCTCCGGGGTACCCCGGTCGATCCCGGCGGCTCGCCCCGCGCAACCTGCTACTTCGCCCCCACCCGGGTTCGGATCGAAACCTTCCGCGTCGACTACCGGGACACGGGCAAACCCAACTGCCGGGATGCCCGCCTGGCAAGCGACGCCGACCTGCTGGTGTTCTCCAATCGCCCCTGGGAGGCCTACCTCGGCTACACCCGACGCCCGCCCCGCGGGGTTCGGGCCCACGTGCTGCCCCTCGTCTACCGGGACCCGAACACCCTCTGCGCGGCGGGGAAAGGGGTGGTGGATCGTCCCTCGCGCTACGATAAGACCCCGAGAACCCTCCCCAGAAACCGAAGGCTCGCCGGCAGCGCCGACCATCCCCGTCGCCGACTCCGGCTTGCCTTTTTCACCGACCACGAAGGGATCCAGGTTCTGCCCATGCTCTATTACCTCGAGCTCAACCTCCGCCCGCTCGGCGACCCCGGTCCGGGCTCGTTCGTCTTCGGGATTCGCTACCTGGTGAGGCCAAGATGAGAGCGATCGCGCTGGCAATCCTCCTCAGCCTGACCCCGGCCCGCGCCCTAGGCTTCGGCGTGGCCCCGGCGGAAACCGTGCTGATCGCTTCCCCTGGGGTTCGCATCCCGGCCGGGATCACCGTCTTCAGCCCCGACCCGCTCCCGCTGCGTGCCCGCCTCGTCGACTGGCGTATCCACCCCGACGGCGAGGTCGAGCTCCTGCCCCCGGCCAGCCTCCCCCGGAGCCTCGCCCCCTATCTCGAGCTCAGGGAACGGCGCCTGGTCCCCCGTCCCGAGGCCCGGCTAAACCTCACGCTGCGCCTGCCCCCGGGGGCCGAGGGCAGCTACCACGCCGCCCTCCTCCTGGTACCGGACCTCCCCCCCGGGCCGGCAGGCCCAGGGCTTGCCCTCGACGTGCAGGCGGCCATCCTGCACCCGATCTACGCGCGGGTTCCGGGCACCGCCCGCCCGGAGCTACGGCTCGCCGAGGCGAGGATCGCGGGGGACGGTCTGCGGGCCTTGCTCGAAAACCGGGGCAACGTCTACCTCAAGGTCCGGGCTTGGCTCACCGCACTCGCCCCTGACGGAGCGATCGTCCGGGAGGTGCTCGTCCTGGAGGACGTCCTTTTCCCGGGGGCGTCGCGGCAGCTCGAGGCGGAACTTCCCCCGGAGGCCGGGGCCGTACGGCTCGTGGTCGAGGCCCCCGGGGCCGGGCGGTTGCTTTGGGAGGCGGGGCGGTGAAGCGGCTCCTGGCCCTGCTCCTCCTGCTCGCCCTCGCGGGGGCTCAGCGACCCGGCATTCGCGTCTTCTACCATTTCGACGACCCCAGTCCGGGCACGCTCCGATTCGACGAGCGCCTCGCCACCGTCCCCGACGCCGCCCTCGACGCCGGGAAAATGGCCTGCGGGGCGCTCTTCGACCCTCGGCCCCGGGCCCCGGCGGGGGGCGAGCCCAGGGCCGGGGTAAGCTTCCTCGTCCCCCGGACCCGGCTGTTGCGTTGCACGAACCCCGCTCCTTTTCCCGCCCCCGTAGATCCCGGTGACCCGGCGCTCGCCCTGGCCCGGTACCGGGCCGAGACCCGTCGCGCCCTTCGCCTCGGCATCTTCTTCGCGGGGAACGGGCAAGACCCGGGGCTCGACCTCATCTACCGCGCCCTGAGGGACCACTACCTCCTCCGGATCCGGGTGACCGGGGACCGGGCCCGGATGGACCTGGAGAGCGCCCGCGGGCTCGCGACGCCGGGGGCGATCCCCTGGAGCCGGGTTCGCTGGCGGG
>JALSJG010000186.1 GCA_026989475.1 Thermaceae bacterium
AGGGCGGCCTTCAAGACCTCGCCGGGGACGAAGGGGTAAAACCCGAGGGCGAGCGCCCGCCCAAGGTCCGCCCCCAGGTAGAGGCCAAGCCAGGGAACCCCCAGGAGAAAGACCGAGAACGCGGCCGCGAGCATCGCGAGCAGGGCGGGGAAAAAGCGCCGCGCCGCCCCCCGCTCGACGAGGTAGCCGGCGAGGAAGGCGGCGAGGGGGAAGGCGAAGAGGTAGCCCCCGGTGGGGCCGAGGAGGTAGCCGAGTCCGCCGCCCTTGGCGAAGACCGGAAGCCCGAGCGCGCCCTCGAGGAGATAGAGCAAAAGCGAAAGCGCCCCGAGCCGGGCTCCGAGGAGCCCGCCCACGAGGAGCACGCCCAGGGTCTGCCCGGTGAGCGGGACCGGGACGAAGGGGAGCTGCACCCGGGCGAAGAGGGCGACGAAGATGCTCCCAAAAAGGGCGAGCAAAAGCGCCTTTTTGTAGTCCTTGACCTCGATTTTCTGCAGTACCCACGCGGTCGTCATCCCATCACCTCCGAAACCCGGCCGACGAGGGCGACCTCGCCGGCGGTGACCCGTTTCCTGCGCCCGCGCCGGGTGCGGACGACGAGCGCCCCCGTGGGCTCGACGTCGACCGCCACCCCCGCAATCGGCTCCCCCACCCAGCGGGCGTACACGGGGCGGAAGAGGGTGAGGGAATGGAGCTTGTAGGTGCGGACGAAGGCCTCGGGATCGGCGAGCTCCGCGAGGGCGTGCTCGAGCGCAACGAGCACCCGCACCAAAAGCTCGTCCCGCCGCACCCCGGGGAAAAAGCGCAAAAGACCGGCGCCCTCCTCGGGGAGCCCCTCCTCGGCGACGTTCAGCCCCACGCCGAGAAGGGCGTAGTGGATCTCCTCTCCAAGCACCTCGGCCTCGAGGAGGACCCCGCCCAACTTTTTGAAGGAGCCGTCCACGAAGGCGAGGAGGTCGTTCGGCCACTTAAGCCCACCCACCCCCACCGCCCGCACGAGCCCCACCCCGGCGGCGAGCGGCAAGAGCGGCAGCCGGTCGAGGGGGAGTGCGGGCCTCAGAAGTAGCGAGAAGTAAAGCCCGCCCCCCGGGCTCTCCCAGCGCCGGCCGCGCCGGCCCCGCCCGGCGGTCTGCCGCTCGGCGAGGACCACCGTGCCCTCGGGCGCCCCCGCCTCGGCGAGCGAGCGGAGCGCGTCCTGGGTGCTCGTAAGGGTGCCGTGGTAGCGATAGGGTCGGCCAAAGCGGCCTTTTAGCTTCGGGAGCACGTTTCCCGGGACCGGGGCCCCGGGAGCGACGCGGTAGCCCCGCTTCGAGACCTCCACCGGAAACCCCGCCTCCGCCAGACGGGCGGCCTCCTTCGCCACCGCCTGCCGGGACTTCCCGAGCCTTCTCGCGAGCTCGGGCCCCGGGGTCCACTCCTCGGTAAGGGCGGCGAGGAGATCCACGTCAACCCATCATGACCCCCGGGGTTGACGAAGCGCAAGCTCAAGACCGGCTCACCGGGACTCCCTATAGTGGGGCCATGCGGCGGCTCTTCGCGCTTCTTCTCGCCCTTGGTCTGGCCCTCGCCGAGGGCTGGGTGCTTCCCTTGGAGGGGAAAACCGGGTTCGCCGACGCCGAGGCCCTCGCCCGGGCGCTCGGCGCCCGCGATCCCGTCTTCGCGGCGCTTTTCTTGCCCGACCCCCCCTGGCGGGACGGCTGGCGGCTCACCCTTCCCCGGCTCGCCACCCCCGCCGGGGCCCGCATGGTGGCCGAGGCCACCGGGGCGGACTGGGTCCTCGTCGGCTGGCAGGACGAAAAGGGGCTTTACCGCCTGGGGCTCTTCGACGGCCAAAAGAGCCATAAGGCGGTGGTGGGAAGCCTGGAGGCGGCCGCGCTCTGGGCCGGAGCGGTGCTCGGGCGCGAGGTGGGACCGCTGGAAAAGCACCCCGAGCATGAGCCCCTTTTGCGCCTCGCCGCCCGGGACCCGATGCGGGCGGCGGCAGCCGCCCAAGCCCAGGGCGACGAGGCCCGGGCCCGCCGGTA
>JALSJG010000187.1 GCA_026989475.1 Thermaceae bacterium
CTCGCGCTCTCCTCGCTCATCGCCTTTGCGCTCGAGCCCGGCTTCAACGTGCTCCAGGTGCCCTCGCGGATGTTCGAGGGCATCAACTCCTTCGCCCTGCTCGCGATTCCCGGCTTCGTCTTCACCGGGGTGGTGATGGCCCACGGCGGGATCGCCCGCTACCTGGTCGAGTTCGTCCGCGCCTGGGTGGGGCACGTTCCCGGCGGCCTCAGCGTGGTGGTGGTGGTCTCCTCGATGATCTTCGCGGCGATCTCCGGCTCCTCCCCGGCCACCGCCGCCGCCATCGGCTCGGTGACCATTCCCGCGATGATCCAAAACGGCTACGCCAAGCGCTACGCCATGGGGCTCGTGGCCACCTCGGGCACGCTCGGGATCCTGATCCCGCCGAGCGTGACGATGATCATCTACGGCATCACCACCGACCAGTCCATCGGCAAGCTTTTCATCGCGGGTATCCTGCCCGGGTTCCTGCTCGGCGGGAGCCTGATCGCCTTCGCCATCTGGTACGCGCGCCGGGCGGGTTACGGCCGGCTGCCCCGGGCCGACTGGCCCGAGCGCTGGCGCACGCTCTGGCGGGCGCTGCCCGGGATTTTGCTGCCGGTCTTGATCATGGGCACGATCTACACCGGGATCGCCACCCCCACCGAGTCCTCGGTGATCGCGCTCTTTTACGCGATCCTGGTCTCCGTCTTCCTTTACCGGGAGGCGAGCCTTGCGGACTGGGTGCGGATGCTTCGGGAAGCGGTCTCGATCACCGCGATGATCTACCTCATCGTCTCGGCGGCGATGCTCTTTTCCCTTTACATGACCAATAAACAGGTCCCGGCCCTGGCGGCCGAGTGGATCGTGGCCCACGGGCTTGGGCCTTACGAGATCTTCGCGGTGACCTCGGTGCTCTTCATCATCCTCGGGATGTTCCTGGAGGCGGTCTCGATCATCCTGATCACCCTGCCCGTCCTCCAGCCGATCCTCGAGGCGGTAGGGATCAACCTGATCCACTTCGCGGTGGTGATGACGATCTCGATGGAGCTCGCGATGATCACCCCGCCGGTGGGGTTGAACCTCTTCGTGATCTCGGGGATCACCAAGGAGCCCTTGGGCGAGGTGGTGCGGGGGGTGATCCCCTTTTACGCGGTGCTCGCCTTTGTACTTGTGATCCTGATCCTCTTCCCCGAGATCAGCCTCTGGCTGCCGTCTTTGATGAAGGGCGGGGTTTAGACGAGCGGGGGGGCTAAAGCCCCCCTGGTTCTTTTTTCGCTGGCCGCTAAAGGGGGTGGCGCTCGCTCGGGTCCTCGGTGACCCCGTGCCAGTAGACCGGGGCCTCCTCGCCGAGCTTCCAGGTGAGGTAGACGAGCTCGCCTTCTTTCTTGAAGGGGATGTCCACCACCCCTTCCTCGAGGTCGCGGAGGACCACCCCCTGGGCCTCGAGCCAGGCGCGGTCGGCCTCGAGGCCGCGCTCGAGAAAGCGGGCCTCGGTCAGGAGGGCCCGGTGTTCCGGGGTGCTCGGGCGAACCTCCCCGAGCCGGCGCTTGACCTCGGCGAGGCCCCGAACCGCCTCCTGCATCTGGGTCAGGGTGCGGGCGAGTTCGGGAATGAGCTTTTTCGCCTGCTCGTAAGAATAGACCCGCATCGCACCTTGAGTATACCACGCTCAAGGCGGGGCGTCAGCGGGCTTTCATCCCCTTGGAATAGGCTTTTAAGCATGAGGAAGCTCTCCCGGCGGGACCTGGTTTGGATCGTTCCCCTCTCGGCCACCGGCGGGTTCTTCGCCTGGTTCGGGCTCCGGGCTTGGCGCATCCAGTTTGGGAAGACTGAGCCCGGGGAGCCCCGCTGGAAGGAGGGGCCACGGGTCGAGGTGGCACGGATTGCCGATCTTCCCGAAGTTTGGTCGTTTCGCTATTTCGTCTACCCGCTCGCGGTGGGGGAGCTCAAGAGCGTGCTGCTCCGGGTGCCCGCACCGCAGCCGGGAGGCCTCGGCGCGGGGGACGCCCACTTCCTCGCCCTTTCGCGGATCTGCACCCACCAGGGTTGCACCGTCAACTTCGTCCCCGACCCCGAGGCTGGGGCGATCGCCTACAACTATCGTTCGGACCATCCCTTCCTCGGCTGCCCTTGCCACTTCGGCGCCTTCGACCCCTTGCGGGCGGGGGCGGCGGTCTTCGGGCCGCCCCGCCATCCGTTGCCGCGGATTCGGCTTGCGCTCGAGGGCGATACGATCTACGCCACCGGCCACGAGGTCCCGCTCCGGCCGCTTGAAGGCCGGGCCCGGGCGCGGACCGCGGGGGTTTAGCTCGGCCAGGAAGGCGTTATTTCGCGGGGCCGAAGCTTGTCTTAGGGAAGTCGTCCGCTTAAAGCCCTTGCAGCCGCACCCTTACGAACTTGTCCTTCCCCCGCTGCAAGACGAGTGGCTTCGTAAGCTCTACCTCGAGCATCGGATCGCTCACCGGCTCGCCGTCAATCCTGAGGCCCCGGTCCTTGATCAGCCGCTTGGCCTCGGCGTTCGATTGGGTGAGCCCCGCCAGCGTAAAGAGCCGGGCCACCCAGATCTTGCCGTCCTTGAGGGCTTCCGGCGGGATCGCGACCTCGGGGAGGTCCTCCGGGATCCCGCCCTTCGCCACCCGGTCGTAGCGGGCCTCGGCCTCGGCCACCGCCCGCGTGATCTCGGGGAACCGGCTCGTGCCCGGGGTCTTGTCGCTTCCGGCGGCCTCGAGACGATAGCCGAGCGCTTCGTAGAACCCCCGGTCGATCCGGGCGGGGATCCGGGGGAGGGCGTAGGCCCCGGTCAGAAGACGGGCGAGGACCCGGTGGGCGCCCACCGGGCCGCCCTTTTCCAGGAGCGCCTCGACCTCCGGCTTCGCGAGGTCGGTAAGCAGCTCGAAGTACTCCTCGAGGACGGCGTCGGGCACCCGCATGAGCTTTTTGAACATCACCTCGGGGGGCTCGGCGATGCCGATGTAGTTGTCAAGGCTTTTCGACATCTTCTCGCGGCCGTCCAGGCCGACGAGCAAGGGCATGAGGAAGGCCACCTGGGGGCTTAGGCCGTAGGCCCGTTGCATTTCTCGCCCCACCAGCAGGTTGAAGCGCTGGTCGGAGCCCCCCATCTCGACGTCGGCGCCGATCGCCACCGAGTCGTAGGCCTGGGCCAGGGGGTAGAGGAACTCGTGCAACGAGATGGGGACGTTCTCGGTGTAGCGCTTTTTGAAGTCCTCGCGCTCGAGCATCTGGGCCACGGTAAGCTGGCTGGCCATGAAGATCACGTCCTTGAAGGAGAGGGGCTCGAGCCACTCGGAGTTATAGCGAAGGTCAAAGCGCGCCTTGTCCTCGGTGATCAGGATCTTGCCCGCCTGCTCCACGTAGCTCCTCGCGTTCGCCCGGGTCTCCTCCAGCGTCATCGGGGGGCGGGTCTTGCTCCGGCCCGAGGGGTCCCCGATCATCCCGGTGAAGTCGCCGATGATCAGCACCACCCGGTGCCCGAGCTCCTGGAACTGACGCATCTTGCGGAGCACCACCGCGTGCCCGAGGTGCAGATCCGGGCGGGTGGGGTCGGCGCCCAGCTTGACCACGAGGCGCTTGCCGCTTTTGAGCTTCATTAAGAACTCGTCCTCGGGAACGATCTCGACGGTTCCGCGCTTTAAGAAGGAAAACGCCTCCTCGGCGGTCATGGCTTTACTATACTGAGCCCATGCCCGCGTTCTGGCGGAGGCTCTTGGTGCTCCTTGCCCTCGCCGGCCTCGGTTACTGGTACGCCGAGACCTACGGGGTCCACGCCGGCCTGCCCCCTTTTACCCCGGTTCTGCTTTGGGACTACTCCGGCGAGCGCACCTACGAGGTTACCCTGCGAGGATCGACCGACGCGCTTAAGGTTCGACTGGCGGGCGAGCTGAAGCAGGGCTCCCTGAAGGTATGGATCAGCCGGGGCGAGCGGCGGCTGACCCGCCCCCGCGTCTACCGACAGACCTTCGAGGACCGGATGAAACGCCGGCTGGAGCCCGGCCGCTATACCCTGCATTTCGCCTTCCAGGACGCCCGCGGCTGGGTGCGCCTCGACTGGGTCTCCACCAAGTTCGAGGGCTGGTAAAGGAAAGCGCCCCGAGCGGGGCGCTCTTTGGCGGAGAGGGCGGGATTCGAACCCGCGGTGCGGGGATTACCCGCACAACACCTTAGCAGGGTGCCGCCTTCGACCACTCGGCCACCTCTCCGTGCTTGTCTGGCGGAGGGTGAGGGATTCGAACCCCCGGTGGGCAAGGAGCCCACAGCGGTTTTCAAGACCGCCGCCTTCAACCGCTCGGCCAACCCTCCGAGCGCGACCTCGGCCGCGTATTTCATGATGCAAGGCCCCGGTCCGGCTGTCAAGTTTGGAGGGCTTTCCGGGAGGCCGGGGCTAGGAGCAAGAGCGCGGTCATCAGCAGCAATAGGGCGCTGGCCGCGTAAGGCGCGTGCGGGGCGACCCACTGATAAAGCCCCGTGCCCAGCAGAGGGCCGAGCATCCGCCCCAGGGCTTGGGCGGAGCTGTTCAGTCCCGCGACCGGACCCTGCTCGTGCTCCCCCACGGCGAGCGAAAGGGCGGCGGTGATCCCCGGGGCGGAAAGTCCCTGCCCCACCCCCTGCAGCACCAGCGCCAGGGTGAGGAGGCCGAAGCTTTTCGCGAAGACAAAGGTGCAAAACCCGAGGATCGAGAGCGGAAGGCCGAGGCCCAGGAGGATTTTCGGCGGCCACTTGAACTTTCGTATCAAAAAGCCCTGCACGAACACCGCCGCCAAACCATACGCCACAAGCGCGGTCGCTACGGCCCGGGCCGTGCGCTGAGCGTTTAGGCCCAGCCTGTCTTGGAAGTAAAAGGCTACGGTGGTTTCCATGCTCACCGAGGCCAGGCTGATGGCCAAGCCGGCGGCGAGAAGCGGGAGGATCCGCCGGTCTTGGGGTTTTAGAGAGGGGGTGGCCTCGAGCGGTACGTGGCGCTTGGGCTCGGGCAGGGTGAGGAGGACGAAGAGCGCGTTCAAAAGGGCGAGGCTTGCGGAAAAATACACCGGGGCCAGAAGGTGCGCTTTGGCCAATAGCCCGCCGAGCCCCGGGCCCGCGATCACCCCGAGCCCGAACGCGGCCCCGATCAGCGCCATGCCGGCGGTCCGCTCTTTCCGTCCGGTGATGTCGGCGACATAGGCTTGCGCGGTCGGCAGGGTGGCCGAGGAAAGGGCGCCGCCCACGAGCCGGGCAAGCAGCAAGAGGAAAAAGGTTGCCCCCGCTCCGAGCGTGCCTGCGAAGCGCAGCTGGGCAAAGAGGGCGAAGAGAAAGAACGAGACCGAAAAACCAAGGATCCCCACAAGCAGGATGGGCTTTCGCCCCACCTCTTCGCTCTTTCTCCCCCAGTAGGGGCTCATCAAAAACTGCATGAAGGCGTAGGCGGTGGAGAAGAGGCCGGTCTGGAACTCGGTGAGGCCGAGCTCCCGTGCCAGGGGCCCGATGATGGGAAAAAGGATCGAAAGCCCCAGGATGCTGTTGAAGAGGGTGAGGAACAAAAGCCCCATCGGCGACATCAGGGCCAGTTTACGCCGCGGCGGCGGGAAAGCGAAAACCCCGCCGCAAGGGCGGGGTTCTGGCGGGCCCGAGAGGACTCGAACCCCTGACCTGCTGATCCGTAGTCAGCCGCTCTATCCAACTGAGCTACGGGCCCGCGTGCCGGACCCTCCGGCGGAATACGATTTTAGCCCCCAAGCCGTCTTTTGTAAAGCCACCCGCCGTGCAAGAATGCAGTCAGCATGGATTCCGACCTGCTCGGGCTAGAGAAGCGCGTGGTGATGATCACCGGGGCCGGGCGCGGCTACGGGCGCGAGCTCGCCCTCGCCTACGGGACCGCGGGCGCCACCGTGATCGTCGTGGATCCCGACGTCGAGCTCGCCGCCCAGGTGGCGAGCGAGGTGGAAGAAAAGGGCGGGGGTGCGATTCCCATCCGCGGCGACCTCTCGGTGGCCCTCGACGTGGTCACCACCTTCGCCAAGGTGGACGAGCTCTTCGGCGTCCTGGACGGGATCGTGCACGTGACCCGGGGGCAAAGCCAGACCTCCTTCACCGAGCTCCTCGAGGCCGAGTGGCACGAGCTCTTGAACGCCGACGTCAAGTCGAGCCTCTTGGTCTTGCAGCACGGTCTCAAGTACCTGGCCGGCGGGGGCTTCGTGGTCCTCGTCCTGCCCCCCTTGAAGCGCCAGGAGCCCCACGTAGCGGCGGTGCGGGGGGCGGTGGCCGGGCTGATTGAAGGGGCGAGCGCGGTCTTTCCCGAGGAGGTGCGGGTGAACGGCGTGATCCCGAGCCGCGAGCCCGCCGGGGAGGAGTACGACCGCCCGCTGGTCCGGGCCGTCTTAGGCCTCGGTTCGATGGCGTCGGAGGGGGTCCACGGCGAGGTGTTGAGGGTGCGGCTTCCCGAGCCGCCCTCGCCGCCCGAGCTCTACGACCTGCTCGCCGACCTGCCATGAAGTGTCCTTACTGCGGCGCCCAGGACACCCGGGTGGTGGACAGTCGCCCGGTGGACGGGGGTCTCGCCATCCGCCGCCGGCGGGAGTGCGTCCAGTGTGGCCGTCGCTTCACCACCTACGAGCGTCCCCAGCTCGAGCCCCTCATGGTCAAAAAGCGCTCGGGCAAGCGCGAGGCCTTCGACCCCGACAAGCTCCTCCGCGGCCTCGTGCTCGCCTGCGAGAAGCGCCCGGTGGACCCCGAGCGCCTGAAGCGTTTCGCCTACACCTTCGAGGACCAGGTGTCGGGCCCCGAGATCAGCTCGGAGGAGATCGGCCGCCGGGCGATGGCGTTCTTGAAGGAGCTCGACCCGGTGGCTTACATCCGGTTTGCCAGCGTGTACCGGGAGTTCGACAGCGTGGAGCGGTTCATCGAGGAGATCCGGGCCCTGGAAGAGGGCGAACGCGGGGACGAGCCCCGGTAGGTTCCGGTTACCAGACTGCGCGCATACCGCCTAGCGCCTGGGGGCAGGCCAGCTACCAGACCATCTCCCCCGAGAGAAACGCCCGGGTGCGGGGGTCCTCGGGGGAGTCGAAGAAGCTTGGAGCCGGCCCCTCCTCCACCACCTCGCCCCCGAGCAGAAAAAGCGCCCGGTCGGCGAGCCTCTTGGCCTGGAAGAGGTTATGGGTGACGAGTACGATCGCCCGGCCGCGGGCTTTTTCCTCCCGGATCAGGGCTTCCACCCGGGCGACGTTGGCGGGGTCGAGGTTGGCGGTGGGCTCGTCGAGGAGGAGGGTTTTCGGCTCGGTGGCGAGCGCCCGGGCGAGCGCGAGCCGCACCCGCTCGCCGCCGGAAAGCCCCCGGGCGGGTCGCGGGGCGAGCGCCTTTAGCCCCACCCGGGAAAGCCAGAAAAGGGCAACCTCCCGCGCCCGCGCCCGGGGCACGCCCTTCAAGCGGAGGCCGAAGGCGGCGTTTTCGAGCACGCTGCGCTCGAGCAGGTAGGGGTGCTGGTCGAGGTAGACCGCGGGGCCTTCGCGGGTGATCGTCCCCCCGTCCGGCGAGAGGAGCCCCGAAAGCAGCATGAGCAGTGTGCTCTTTCCGGACCCCGAGGGGCCGAGCACCGCCAAAATCTCGCCGGGCGCGGCCTTTAGAGCGGGGACCCGGAGGGTGAAGCCGGGAAAGCGCTTTTCCAGACCCTCGGCCGCGATCATCGCGCCTCCCGTTCGCCAAAGACCACCAGGATGGCGGTGATCAGAAGGGTGACCCCGAGGAGCACCGCACCGAGCGCCGCCGCGCGCTCGAGCTCCCCCTTCCGGGTCTCGATCACCACCGCGGTGGTGAGCACCCGCGTGGCGTGGCGGATGTCGCCGCCGACGAGGGTCACCGCCCCCACCTCGCTGATCACCGCCCCGAACCCGGCGGCGAGCGCCGCCACCACCACCCTCCGGCTCTCGGCGAGCAGGGTGAGGTGGACCTGAAGTTCGCTCCCCCCGAGGCTCCGCACCAGCCTGCGCACCGGCTCCGCCTTCGCCGCCACCCCGGCCATCGCGAATCCGGCGATCAGGGGAAAGGCGAGGACGCTCTCGGCGAGGATCATGCCGGGGACGGTGTAAAGGAGCCCCAAGGACCCAAGCGGCCCCGAGCGGGAGAGCAGGAAGTAAAAGAATAGCCCCACCACCACCGGGGGGAGGCCCATCCCGGCATAAAGCAAACTGGCCGCAAGCCGCTGGGGGCGCGCCCGGGCCCCGAGCCAGAGCCCAAGCGGAAGCCCGAAGAGGGCGGCGAGCAGGGTGGCGCTCCCGCTTACGAAAAGGCTTCTTAAGGTGATCTCGACGAGCTCGTTCAAGGCACCGGGATCACGCAGCGGCCGAAAAGCGGCTCGAAGAGGCTTTGCCCGAACCGATCCTTGAGGTAGGCCCCGATCTTCTCCTGCACCTCCGGCCGCAACAGGTAGGCGCGGAGTTTCTTCGCCCCCTCGAAGTGCACCCAGGGAAAGCGCTCCGGGTTTACCACCATGTAGCTGTATTGGTTGAGCATCCGGGGGTCGTCGCGGTCAAAGAGCGCCACGAGCCGCACCTTCTCCCGCAGGAAGAGGAAGGTGCCGAGGTCGGTGAGGGTGTAGGCGTCCTTCTCGCTGGCCAGGGTCAGGGTCGCCCCCATCCCCGAGCCCGACTCCAGGTACCAGCGCTTGCCCTGGGGATCGAGGCCGGCGGCCTGCCAGAGCTCGAGCTCCTTCTTGTGCGTCCCCGAGCGGTCGCCCCGGGAGACGAAAAGCGCCCCCTTCAGGTAGATCTTCCGGAGGGCGTTCAAAACGTTCGTCTCCCAGCGCACGCCGGCCGGGTCCTCGGGCGGCCCCACGATCAAAAACCGGTTTTTCGCCAGGCAGGCGTGGAGCACGCCCTTCCCCTCCTGTAAGAACACGGCCTCGAGGGCGGGCGCGTGTACGAGCACCGCGTCCGCGTCCCCGCGGCCGGCGATCGCGAGGGCCTGGCCCGTCCCCACCGCGATCACCTGCACCGGGATCCCGGTCTCGGCGGTGAACCCGGGGAGGATCGCGTCGAGGAGCCCGGAGTCGTGGACGCTGGTGGTGGTGGCGAGCCGCAGGGGGCTTGCGGCGAGCGCGAGCCCGAGACTAAGCATTAGGGAGAAGAGCAAACGGCGCATGGGCACCTCCGTGTCGCAAACCCATGCTACGCGAAGCGGCCGGGCCTTGGGCCCGGCCGCGCAGGTCTCGCCCGGCTAGCGCTTCTTGCGGCCCTTGCCCCGCTTCTTCCCCTCGGCGGGGGCACTCGCCCCGCGCAGGAAGCTTTTCAGCTTGTTCTCGAACTCCGGGGCCTGCCGGGGCAGGCGCCGGGGGCGCGGCGGGGCCACCGGCTTGGGCAGGAGCTCCTTGATCGAGAGATCGAGACGACCCTTCTCGTCGCGGCCGAGCACCATCACCTCGACCTCCTGCCCCTCGGTGAGGAAGTCCTCGACCCTTTTGACGTACTCGTGGGCGATCTGGCTGATGTGCACGAGGCCCGATTCCCCGGTCTCCAGCTCGACGAAGGCGCCGAAGTCCATGATCCGGGTCACCCGGCCCTTGACGATCTCGCCGGCTTCTACCGCCATGGGCGACCTTCCTCCGCGGGGACCGGACCAAAAGAGGGTTCTGCCTTGGGGGTTTGCTTCACGGCCCGCTCAGTCTAGCACATATCCTCGGAGCATGGCGGACGAACTCGCCCGGTACCTGGCGGAGGAAAGCCGGCGCCTCGAGGAAGCGCGGGACCGCCTCATCGAGGCCGCGCGTAAGGCGATCAAGCACTCCAAGAACGCGATCTACGCCGCGATCCGCGAGGACCTGGACGGGGCCGAGGCGGCCCTTCTCGATGCCTGGGACCAGGTGGCGGCACTCCAGGCGATCCTCGCCGAGGCCCCCGAGCTCGCGGGTGAGGAGATCGCCCAGGTCGCCGAGGGGGAGGCGGTCGAGGCCCTGGTGGTGGTCCGTTTCGTCCGCGGCGAGGCGCTTCCCCACCCCGAAGCGCTGCCCCGGAAGGTGGGGTTTTTCGCCTACGTCCACGGCCTCTTCGACGCCACCGGCGAGCTCCTCCGGGCCGCCACCGAGCGGCTCGTCAAGGGCGACCTCGCCTTCGCCGAGCGGGCCCAGGGGGCGATCGAGCGGGTCTACTTTTTGGGGCTCGAGCTCAACCTGAAGCGCTTCGACCTCCGCCGCAAGCTCGACTACGTGAGCGGCAACCTGCAAAAGCTCACCGAGTTCCGCTTCCAGGCCTCGCGAAAGTGCTGACGCTTTTGTAAGCCGCCGGCGAAAAGGCGTTATACTCGGAGGCATGCAAGCCTCCCCGCTTTGGTTCGAGCCGAGCGCGGACGAGCGGGCGCTCCTCGGTGCGGTCGAGGCGTTTTTGAAAGACCGCGTCCTCCCCACCGCCGCCGAGCGCGACCGCGAAGGCGTCTTTCCCGAGGCGCTCGTGCGCGAGCTTGGCGAGCTCGGGGTCTTCGGCCTGACGGTGCCCGAGGAATACGGGGGTCTCGGGCTCCCCGCGGTCACCGCCATGCGCATCGTCGAGGCGATCGGCTACGCCGACGGGGCGCTCGGGCTCACGGTGGCGAGCCACAACTCGCTGGCCACCGGCCACGTGCTGCTCGCCGGCAACGAGGCGCAAAAGGAACGGTTTCTTCCGAAGCTCGCGTCCGGCGAGTGGCTCGGCGCCTGGGCGCTCACCGAGCCCCACGCCGGCTCCGACGCCGCCGCCCTCATGACCCGGGCCGAGCCCGCCGAGGGGGGCTTTCGCCTTTTTGGCACCAAGCAGTTCATCACCCAGGGCTCGGTGGCCGGGGCCTACGTGGTCATGGCCCGCACCGACCCGTCCCCCGAGGGAAGGCGCCACCTGGGGATCAGCGCCTTCGTCTTCGAGCGGCCCCCTGAGGGCCGGGGCTTTGCCGTGGGCCGCAAGGAGGAAAAGCTCGGGCTTCGCGCCTCGGACACCGCCCAGCTCCTCTTCGACGGCCTCTTCGTGTCCGAGGACGCCCTGCTCGGCGAGCGCGGCCGGGCCTTTTATGACGTCCTCCAGGTGCTGGACGGGGGGCGGATCGGCATCGCGGCGCTCAGCGTGGGGATCGGGCGGGCGGCCCTCGAGCTCGCCGCCCGCTACGCGTCGGAGCGCACCGCCTTCGGCCGCCCCATCGCCGCGTTCGAGGGGGTTTCCTTCAAGCTCGCGGACATGGCCACGGAGCTCGAGGCGGCAAGGCTCCTCTACCTGAGGGCGGCGGCCCTCAAGGACGCCGGCCGGCCCTACACCCTGGCGGCGGCCCAGGCCAAGCTCTTCGCGAGCGAGGCGGCCACCCGCGCCGCCGACGCCGCCATCCAGATCCTCGGCGGCTACGGCTACCTGCTCGACTACCCCGCCCAGCGCTACTGGCGCGACGCGCGGCTGATGACGATCGGCGAGGGCACGAGCGAGATCCTCCGGCTGGTGGTCGCCCGGGAAGTGCTCAAGGAGGTGGCGCGGTGAGGATCGCGATCCAGGACACCTACCCCGAGGACTTCGCCCATTGCTACGGCTGTGGCTACAGGAACCCGAAGGGCCACCGCTTCAAGACCTACTACGATGAGGCGAGCGGCGAGACCGTCACCCGCTACGCCCCCCGCCCCGAACACACCGCCGTGCCCGGCTTCGTCTACGGCGGGCTGATCGCGAGCCTGATCGACTGCCACTCCTCGGGCTCGGCGGCGATCTTCAAGCTGCTTTCCGAGGGCAAGACCCCGGGCGAGGCCGTAACCCCCCGCTACGTCACCGCCCGGCTCGAGCTCGATTACCGAAAGCCCACCCCGCTCGGCCCCGAGCTTTGGGTCCGCGGCCGGGCGGTGGAGGTGGGCGAACGCAAGGTGATCGTGGAAAGCCGCCTTCTCGTGGGCGGCGTCGAGACCGTTCGCGGCCGGGCGGTGCTCGTGCTCCTTCCGGAGACCATGGCGAGGGGCGCTTCCCGCTAGCCCTGCTTGCCAATCCCATGGGTTTTGGCTAGCATAGGGTTTGCCTGGCTTTTTGCCGGGTAAAGCGCTGGGGTGACTTTGGGGCGTCGTCTAATGGCAGGACAGCGGACTCTGGATCCGCCGGTCGTGGTTCGAATCCACGCGCCCCAGCCAGCATGGCCCCTTCGACTAGTGGTTAGGTCACCGGCCTTTCAAGCCGGCGGCAGGGGTTCGAGTCCCCTAGGGGTCACCAAACGAGGCCCGGGCCGCGTACTTGGCCCCATCGTCTAGTGGCCTAGGATACCGCCCTCTCACGGCGGAGACGGGGGTTCGAATCCCCCTGGGGTCACCAGCCGAAGGGCCGCGGCCCGGGCCTCGGCCTTCTCAAATCTTGACCGTTATACTCGGATAAGGACGTGGAGGCGGCGATGGAATTCAAGATCGGAGCGCTGGGCAGCACGGGTGAGAAGGATCAGGTCTACGACGTGGTCATCATCGGCGGGGGGCCGGCCGGGCTCACCGCCGGGATCTACGCCGGCCGCGCCGACCTGAAGACGGTGATCGTCGAAAAGGGCCTTCCCGGCGGGCAGATCGCCCAGACCGAGGAGGTGGAGAACTACCCGGGCTTCCCCGAGGGGATTACCGGGCCCGAGCTCGCCAATCGCATGGCCGAGCAGGCCAGGAAGTTCGGCGCCGAGATCGTCATGGACGAGGTGACCGGCCTCGAGGTGCAGCCGGACGGCTTCCTGGTCAAGGGCTTTGAGAAGAACTACAAGGCGAGGAGCGTGATCATCGCCACCGGCGCCAACCCCAGGAAACTCGGCGTGCCCGGGGAGGATAAGTTCTACGGCCGGGGGGTCTCCACCTGCGCCACCTGCGACGGCTTCTTCTACCGCGACCGCGAGGTAGTGGTGGTCGGCGGGGGCGACGCCGCGGTGGAGGAGGGGATCTACCTCACCAAGTTCGCCAAGAAGGTGACGATCATCCACCGCCGCGACGAGCTCCGGGCCCACAAGGTCGCCCAGCAGCGGGCGTTCGCCAATCCCAAGATCGAGTTCCTCTTTAGCCACGTGGTCACCGAGATCCTGGGCGAGGACCAGGTCACCGGGGTCCGGGTCAAGAACCTGAAGACCGGCGAGGAGTACGTCTACCCCACCGACGGCGTCTTCGTCTTCATCGGCTCGGTGCCGAACACCGGGTTCCTGAAGGGCGTCGTCGAGCTCCGGCCCGACGGCTATATCGACGTACGCGACGAGATCTATACCTCGGTGCCCGGGATCTTCGCCGCCGGCGACGTCGCCGATCCCATCTACAAACAGCTCACCACCAGCGTGGGGGCGGGCACCCGGGCGGCGATGACCGCCGAGAAGTGGCTCGCCGAGCGGGAGGAGGTCAAGGTCTGAGGCGGGAGGTGATCACCCTGGGGGGCGGCTGTTTTTGGTGCGTGGAGGCCGCCCTCCGGCCGCTTAGGGGGGTGCTCGAGGCCACCCCGGGGTACGCCGGCGGCCACCTGGAGCACCCCACCTACGAGGCGGTCGCCACCGGCACCACCGGCCACGCCGAGGTGGTGCGGGTGGTCTTCGACCCCGAGGTGCTTGCCCTGGAGGAGCTCCTCGAGGTCTTCTTCGCGATCCACGACCCCACCCAGAAGGACCGCCAGGGCCCGGACGTCGGCCCCCAGTACCGCTCGATCGTGCTCTACGAGGACCCCGGCCAGCTCCCGGTGATCGAGCGGGTGCTAAAGCGGGTTCAGGCCCGCTATCCCCGCCCGGTGGTCACCGAGGTGAGGCCCCTTAAGCGCTTCTGGCCGGCGGAGGAATACCACCACCGCTATTTCGAGAAAAACCCCGACGTCCCCTACTGCCGGCGGGTGGTGGCCCCCAA
>JALSJG010000188.1 GCA_026989475.1 Thermaceae bacterium
TCCGCTACCTGCACCTCAAGGACGTGGACCCCGGCGTGCTCGCCCGGGCCCGGGCCGAGGGCTGGAGCTTTGAGGACGCCCTTCGCCACTACGTCTTCGCCCCCCTCGGGAAGGGAGCGGTGCCGCTCGGGGAAGCCCTCCGCCGGATCCTGGAAAGCGGCTACGAAGTCTGGGCGGTGATCGAGCAGGACACCACCCGGGGGGACCCCACCGAAACCGCCCGGGAAAATCGCGAGCACCTAGAAGCCCTTCTAAAGGAGCTCGGCCATGACGCAGCGCTATAGCATCGCCCTCATCCCCGGCGATGGCATCGGCCAGGAGGTCATTCCGGAAGGCGTACGGGTCCTGAGCGCCCTCGCCCGCCGGCACGGCTTTTCCCTCGAGCTCACCGAGTACCCCTTCGGCACCGACTACTACCTTGCCCACGGGGTGATGATCCCGGAGGAAGGGTTCGAGGCGCTGAAAAGGCACGACGCGATCTACCTGGGGGCGGTCGGAGACCCCCGGAAGGCCCCCGACCACGTCACCCTAAGGGGCCTCCTCATCCCCCTGCGCCAGCGCTTCGAGCTCTACGTCAACCTGCGGCCCGCCCGGGCGCTCAAAGGGGTGCCCACGCCCCTGAAGGGGGACCCCGCCTTTGACTTCGAGGTGGTGCGGGAAAACGCCGAGGGGGAGTACGCCGGCGCCGGCGGCGCGCTCGCGGACGAGGTCGCGGTCCAGACCGCGATCTTCACCCGGCGGGGCACCGAGCGGATCGCCCGCTATGCCCTCGAGCGCGCCCGGATGCGCCGGGGAGACCTGGTGGTCGCCACCAAATCGAACGCGTTGCAGCACGGCCTCGTCTTCTGGGACCGGGTGATCCGGGAGGTGGCGAGGGACTACCCCGAGGTCCGCCTCCGCTTCCTGCACGCCGACGCGCTGGCGGCGGGGATGGTGAAGGACCCCCGGGCCTTCGACGTGATCCTCGCCACCAATCTGCTCGGGGACCTGCTCACCGACCTGGCCGGCGCCCTCCAGGGGAGCCTCGGCATCCCGGCGAGCGCCAACCTCAACCCCGAGCGCCGCTACCCCTCGATGTTCGAGCCGGTCCACGGCTCGGCTCCGGACATCGCCGGGAAGGGGATCGCGAACCCCATCGCCGCTTTCTGGGCGGGGGCGATGATGCTCGAGTTTTTGGGCGAGGTTGAGGCCGCCCGGGAGCTTTTCCAAGCCATCGAGGCGGTGACCGCCGAGGGCCGGGTCAAGACCCCCGACCTCGGGGGCACCGCCACCACCCGCGAGGTCACCGAAGCGGTGCTTTCCAAGCTGGGGGTGAGCGCGTGATCCTCTCCGAGGCCGAACGGCGTGAGCTCGAGCGCATTGCCCGGCAGGTGCGCTACCTCATCCTGCGCACCGTCCAGCACTCGGGGGCGGGGCACATCGGGGGGCCGCTTTCTTCGGTGGAGCTTTTGGTGGCGCTTTACTTCAAGGCCCTCCGGATCGACCCCGAAAACCCCACCTGGCCGGACCGCGACCGCTTCATCCTCTCGAAGGGCCACGCCGCCGTCGGGCTTTACGCGGTGATGGCGCTGCGGGGATTCTTCCCTGTCGAGGAGCTCCTTACCTTCGACAAGGGGGGCTCCCGCCTCCAGGGCCACCCGGACATGACCCGGCTCCCGGGGCTCGAGATCTCCTCGGGCTCGCTCGGCCAGGGCCTCTCCCCCGGGGTCGGCTACGCCCTCGGGGCCCGGCTCCTCGGCAAGGGGTTCCACACCTTCGTGCTCCTGGGCGACGGCGAGCTCCAGGAGGGGATGGTCTGGGAGGCGGTCCACACCGCCCGCCGCTACGCGCTCGGCAACCTCACCGCCATCCTCGACTACAACGGGCTGCAGCAGTACGGCTGGCGAGGGACCGGCCGCGGGGACCGGAAGGACCCCTGGGAAGGGCTGCCGCCAGCGCGACTTTTCGCCGCCTTCGACTGGCGGGTGATCGAGATCGACGGCCACGACTTCGA
>JALSJG010000189.1 GCA_026989475.1 Thermaceae bacterium
GCTATCCCCGCCCGGTGGTCACCGAGGTGAGGCCCCTTAAGCGCTTCTGGCCGGCGGAGGAATACCACCACCGCTATTTCGAGAAAAACCCCGACGTCCCCTACTGCCGGCGGGTGGTGGCCCCCAAGTGGAGAAGGTCCGCCGGGCGTTCGCCCCCCTGCTCAAGGACGCCGCCTCCGGGTGAGGGCGCGAAAGTAGCGCGCCAGCGGACCGGCGTAGGCAGCGAGCTCGGGGTCGGAGGACGCCTTTAGCAACGCCAGGCCAAGCACCTTGAGCGCCCGGGCGTGCTCCCCGAGGTCGTGAAGGACCAGGGCGTAGAAGGCCTCCACCGCCGGGTCGCCCTTATAGCTGCGGCGGGCCCGCTCGAGCACCCGGCGGGCCCGCTTCGCCTCGCCCACCACCCGGAGCGAGGAGGCGTAGCCGATGAGCGCGTCCTTGAGCGCTTCCTCGGGCACCCCCTCGGCGAGCGCCCGGCGGTAGTGGGGGATGGCCTCGGCCTCGCGTCCGGCGGCGTCCAGGGCGTAGGCCTTTTTGAGCGCCTCGTTCACCTTGGCCTCCGTCTACGGCAGGGCCGGGGGCCGCAAGTGGTAGCTCTTCACCCGCGTGAGCGCGTGGTAGCCAAGCTCGGAGAGGCTCACCCCCCGCCCGCTCTCCTTTACCCCCGTCCAGGCGAGGGCGGGGTCCAGGTAGTCCGAGCGGTTCGCGAAGACGGTGCCGGTCGCAAGCCGCCGCCCGATGCGTTCGGCGCGCTCTAAGTCCCGGGTCCAGATCGAGGCGGTGAGGCCGTAGTCGGAGTCGTTCATGAGGCGGATCGCCTCTTCGTCGTCCTTCACCTTCATCACCCCGACCACGGGCCCGAAGCTCTCCTCCCGCATCACGCGCATCGAGTGGTCCACGTCGACGAGGACCTGGGGGGCGAGGTAGGGGGTCCCCTTCCTGGCGGCGGGAAAACGCGCCTCGTCGACGAGGGCCTTTGCCCCCTTGGAAAGCGCCTCCTGGATCTGGCCCCGCACCCAGTCGGCGGCGGCGGTGCGGACGAGCGGCCCCAGCGTGGTCTCGGGGTCGGTGGGGTTTCCGAGCCTGTAGCCTTCGACCACCGCCACCAGCGCGTCCAGGAAGGCGTCGTAGACCTTCTCGTGCACGTAGACCCGCTCGATCGCGGCGCAGGACTGGCCGGCGTTGAAGAAGGCCCCGTCGGCGACGTTCTCGGCGGTATAGGCGAGGTCGGCGTCGTCGGCCACGTAGGCGGGATCCTTGCCCCCGAGCTCGAGGTTCACCCCGAGAAACCGCCTCGCTGCCGCCCGCTCCACCGCCCGTCCGCCGGGCACCGAGCCGGTGAAGGCGACGAAGCCGATCCGGGGGTCCTGGACCATCTTTAGGGCGGTCTCGTGGTCGGTGTGGAGGTACTGGAAGACCCCCTCCGGCAGGCCGGCGGCCCGGGCGGCCTTTTGGTAGCGCTCGGCGACCAGGGGGGTTTGCGAGGAGATCTTCAGGATCACGCTGTTTCCCGCCAAGAGCGCAGGGATCACCGCGTTCACCGAGGTGAGCCAGGGGTAGTTCCAGGGGGCGAGCACGAGTACCACGCCGAGAGGCTCCCGCCGGATCGCCCGTCGGATTCCCGGCGCCCCCGCCGGAACCAGGTCGGAAAGCGCCCGGGGGGCGACCTCGATCATGTACTCGGCGCGTTCTTTGAAGCTCCTTGAGAGCTCAAAGGGGCTATGGGCGATCGGCCGGCCCATCTGCCAGGTGATTTCTTCTCCCAGCACCTCGGCCCGCGCGACGATCCAGTCGGCCATTTTCTGAACCAAGCGGGCGCGCTCCTCCAAGGGCTGCTCCTGCCAGGCCTGCTGGGCCCGCTTCGCCCGCTCTAGGGCGGCCTCGACCTCCTCGGGGCTTGCGTAGGGGCGTTCCACGTAGACCGAGCCGTCCACCGGGCTTGTGACTTGGAAGGTCTTCATTCCCGCACCTCATTCCGGGGTCACGTA
>JALSJG010000190.1 GCA_026989475.1 Thermaceae bacterium
ATGATCCGCCGCCGCGTCGGGCGCGTGATCAACGTCGCGAGCGTCTCCGGGCTGCTCGGGACCCCGGGCCAGGCCAACTACGCCGCCGCCAAAGCGGGCCTGATCGGGTTCACGAGGAGCGTGGCCAAGGAGTACGCGAAACGGGGGGTCACCGTCAACGCGGTTGCGCCCGGCTTCATCGAGACCGACATGACCGCCGCCCTCCCCGAGGCGGTGCGAAAGGAGTACCTCGCCCAGATCCCCGCCGGCCGCTTCGGACGCCCGGAGGAGGTGGCGAAACTCGTCGCCTTCCTCGCCAGCGACGACGCCGCCTACATCACCGGGCAGACGATCTGCATCGACGGCGGGCTGACCCCCCACTAAGACCGCGTGGTAGAATCCCCCTTCGGAGGCAGCTTATGGACGTGTTCGAAAAGGTGAAAGCGGTCATCGTAGAAAAGCTCGACGTCGAGGCCGAGAAGGTGACCCCCGAGGCCCGCTTCATCGAGGACCTGGGCGCCGACAGCCTGGACATCGTCGAGCTGATCATGGGGCTTGAGGACGAGTTCGGCCTGGAGATCTCCGACGAAGAGGCGGAGAAGATCCGCACCGTCGGCGACGCGGTCGAGTTCATCAAGGCCCGGCTCGGCTAGGATGCCCCGCGTCGTCATCACCGGCCTCGGCCCGGTGACCCCGATCGGCGTGGGCGCCGAGGCCTTCCACCGGGCCCAGCTCGCGGGCAAGAGCGGGGTCCGGCGGATCACCCGCTACGACCCCGACGCCTATAAGCTCCCGGTCAGGATCGCCGCCGAGACCGACGTCGAGGTCGAGGCCTACCTCGACAAAAAGGAGATCCGGCGGCTCGACCGCTTCGTCCAGCTCGCCCTCATCGGCGCCGAGCTCGCGATCCAGGACGCCGGGCTCGACCTCGACGCCCTCGACAAGACCCGGATCGGCACCCTGATCGGCAGCGGGATCGGCGGGATCCAGACCTGGGAGGACCAGTTCAAGGTCTACTTCGAGCGCGGCCCCCACCGCCTCTCCCCCTTCTTCATCCCCATGGTCATCGCCAACATGGCGAGCGGCCACGTGGCGATGAAGTACGGGCTGATGGGCCCCTCGAGCACCGTGGTCACCGCCTGCGCCACCGGCACCGACGCGGTGGGGAACGCCTACCGCATCCTGAAGGCGGGCCTCGCCGACGTGATGCTCACCGGCGGCACCGAGGCGGCGGTGACCCCGATGGCGATCGGGGGCTTCGCGGTGATGAAGGCGCTCTCCACCCGGAACGACGAGCCCGAACGCGCCTCCCGCCCCTTCACCAAAAGCCGGGACGGCTTCGTCCTCGGCGAAGGGGCCGGCATTTTGGTGCTCGAGACCCTGGAGCACGCAAAGAAGCGCGGGGCCAAGATCTACGCCGAGGTCGTGGGCTTTGGCCAGAGCGCCGACGCCCACCACATCACCGAACCCCACCCGGAGGGGCTCGGGGCGGTGCTCGCGATCGAGGCGGCGCTTAGAGAAGCCGGGGTCGCCCCCGAGGAAGTGGGCTACGTCAACGCCCACGGCACCAGCACCCCCTACAACGACCGCGTCGAGGTGCTCGCCCTCAAGAAGGTCTTCGGCGAGCACGCGAAGAAGCTCGCGGTCTCCTCCACCAAGTCGATGACCGGCCACCTGCTCGGGGCGGCGGGCGCGGTGGAGGCGATCGCCACCGCCCAGGCGCTTGATCGCGGGGTGCTCCCGCCCACCATCAACTACGACGACCCCGACCCCGAGCTCGACCTCGACTTCGTCCCCAACGAGCCCCGCGAGGTCCAGGTGGAGTACGCCCTCTCGAACTCCTTTGCCTTTGGCGGTCAGAACGCCGTACTACTCCTGAAGCGGTTTTCCGGTTAACCGGCCGGGTGTATACTCCAAAGTCGCCAAGCCGGGCCCCCGGAGGGGCCCGTTTTGAAGGAGGTAGGGAGTGAAGCTGGTAACCTCGGAATCGGTCACCGAAGGACACCCCGACAAGCTCGCCGACCGGATCTCCGACGCGATCCTCGACGCCATGCTGGCCCAGGACCCGGCGGCCCGGGTCGCCGCCGAGACCCTGGTGACCACCGGGCTCGTCTTCGTCGCCGGCGAGATCACCACCAAGGGCTACGTGGACATCCCCGGCCTGGTGCGCAAGACCGTGAAGGACGTCGGTTACACCCGGGCCAAATACGGCTTCGACGGCGATACCTGCGCGGTGCTCACCGCGATCGACGAACAGAGCCCGGACATCGCCGGCGGGGTCAACCTCGCCTACGAGGTGCGGGTGGAGAAGTCCACCGACCCCAACGACCGCCTGGGGGCCGGCGACCAGGGGCTGATGTACGGATTCGCCACCACCGAGACCGAGGAGCTGATGCCGCTTCCCATCACCCTGGCCCACCGCCTCACCATGCGGCTCGCCGAGGCCCGCAAGACCCAGGAGATCCCCTACCTCCGGCCCGACGGCAAGTCCCAGGTCACCGTGGTCTACGAAGGGGACAAGCCCCTTTTCGTCAAGACCGTGGTGGTCTCCACCCAGCACTCCCCCGAAGTCGACCTCGAGCAGATCCGCGAGGACGTGATCGAGAAGGTGGTCAAAAGGGCGATCCCCGAAGAGTACCTCCGCCCGGAGACCGAGTACCTGATCAACCCCTCGGGCAAGTTCGTCCTCGGCGGCCCCCACGCCGACACCGGCCTTACCGGCCGCAAGATCATCGTGGATACCTACGGCGGGGTGGTGCCCCACGGTGGCGGGGCGTTCTCCGGCAAGGACCCCACCAAGGTGGACCGCTCGGCCAGCTACTACGCCCGCTACATGGCCAAGAACATGGTGGCCGCCGGGCTCGCGGAGCGCATCCTGGTAGAGCTCGCCTACGCCATCGGCAAAGCGCGGCCCGTCTCGATCCGGGTGGAGTCCTTCGGAACCGGCAAACTGCCCGACGAGAAGCTCACCGAGATCGCCCGCGAGGTCTTCGACCCCCGGCCGGCGGCGATCATCGAGGAGCTCGACCTGCTCCGACCGATCTACACCCCGACCTCGGCCTACGGCCACTTCGGCCGCCCGGGCTTTCCCTGGGAGGAAACCCCCAGGGTGGAAGAGCTGCAAAGGCAGGCAGGGCTTTAATCGGCTCGCTCGACCCGACCCTTTCCCCGGGCCTTCGCACGGTACATCGCGCGATCGGCGCGCGCTACGAGGCTTTCCGCATCCTCTCCCGGTCGCAGGGTGGCGACCCCGAAGCTCGCGGAGAGGGAAATTCCCTCGGGGGAAAGGGTCTTGATCTGCTGGCAGAGACGATCCGCCAGGGCGAGCGCGTCCTGCTCATCCTTACCCTCGAGCACAACCAAAAACTCCTCGCCCCCCCACCGGCCCAGGGGATCCCCCTTGCGAAAGTGCCGCTGCAGGGCCTCGGCAAGCTCCTTCAGCACGCGGTCCCCGCTCCAGTGCCCCCAGCGGTCGTTGATCTGCTTAAAATCATCCAGGTCGAACAGGATGATCGAAAGCGGTCGCCCCTCCCGTCGCGCCCGGTACACCGCCTGCTCCAGAAGAAACTGCATGGCACGGCGGTTCGGAAGCCCGGTCAACCCGTCGGTGCGCGCGAGCCGCTGGGCGTAGGCGAGCCAAACGTGGCTCAGCGAAAGGAGGGACGCGACCCCCAAGGTGACCAGCCCGGCGGAGTGAAACTGCACCCACTGGTTCACCACCGGCGTCTGATAGGACCAGGCGTAGGCCAGGCTGGTCAGTAAAAAGAGCCCCCAGATACCGCCCGCGATGAGCAGGGCGAGCTTCCGGGGATAGAGCAAGAACGCCGAAACGTACGCGGGGTACGCCCAGTACCCTACCTCGCTGTAACGGCCGTGGCGGGCGTAGTACTCAAAGTGCTGGTAGGCGAAGGAAACGAGAAGGTAGCCGAGGTACGCCAGGAACAGGCTGCGGGCGACGGTCACGGTATGGTCGGGATGCCTCAGGATGACCAGGTAGCCGAGGGCAAAAAGACCCGCGAGCAGCGGCAACCCCACCGCGTCCACCGGGCTCACGATCCGACCGTGGGCCCGCAGGTCGAGCGCGATCGCCAGCAGCACCGCGATCAGCACCAAGGGCAGGATCCAGAGGGTCGCGCGTCGCAGGTGCTCCGAACGAAGCTCCTCGAGCTCCCGCTCGACCAAGGTCCGGGCCTCGAGATCCCGAGCGAACTCCACCCCCAGCCCCCCTTTCCGCCTATCCAAAAGGGTACCAAGGAGCGTGGATCAGGGGGCGGGATTCTGCACACCGCTCAGTACTGCTTGATCGCCTGCACCAGCTTGGTGACCACGTCCTTGGCGTCGCCGAAGAGCATACGAGTGTTCGGCCGGTAGAAGAGCTCGTTCTCGATGCCGGCGAATCCCTTGCCCCGGCCGCGCTTGACCACGATCACGTTCTTGGCCTTGTCCACGTCGAGGATCGGCATGCCGTATAGGGGGCTCCCCTCCCGTCGGGCGGCGGGGTTGACCACGTCGTTGGCGCCGATGACCAGGGCGACGTCCGCGGTCTCGAACTCGGGGTTGATCTCGTCGAGGTCGAAGAGCTTGTCATACGGCACCCCGGCCTCGGCGAGGAGCACGTTCATGTGCCCGGGCATCCGTCCGGCCACCGGGTGGATGGCAAACTTCACCTCGACCCCGCGCTTTTCCAGCTCGTCCATGAGCTCCTTGATCTTGTGCTGGGCCTGGGCCACCGCCATCCCGTAGCCGGGCACGATGATCACCTTGCCGGCGTAAGCCATGAGGGCGGCGGCGTCCTCGAGGCCGATCTCCTTCATCTCGCCCTCGACCGGGCCCTCCTCCTCCACCGCGCCGAACGCGCCGAAGAGCACGTTCGCGAGCGAGCGGTTCATCGCCTTGGCCATCAGCTGGGTGAGCAGGGTACCGGCGGCCCCCACCACCGTGCCCGCCACCATCAGCGCCGGCTGGATGAGGGCGATCCCCTCAAAGCCCACCGCGAGCCCGGTGAAGGCGTTGTAGAGGCTGATCACCACCGGCATGTCGGCGCCGCCGATGGGGAGGGTCATGAGCACGCCGAAGGCGAGGGCCAGGAGGAAGAAGAGGACGATCAGCGAGACCGCCGGCTTGAAGATCAGCACGATGCCGAGGATTACGGTGACCGCCAGCCAGACCAGGTTGAAGGTCTGCTGACCGGGGAAGGTGATGGGCCGCTCCCTCATCAGGCCCTGGAGCTTGGCGAAGGCGACGAGCGAGCCGGAGAAGCTCACCGCGCCGATCAGCCCGCCGAGTACCGCGAGGGCGGCGAAGGCGGGGCTGAGCTCGCCCTTCAAAAGCTCCACCGCGGCGATGGTGCCGGCGGCGCCGCCCCCCATGCCGTTGTAGATCGCCACCATCTGGGGCATGTCGGTCATGGCGACGACCTTGGCCGCCCACCAGGCGACGGCGCCGCCCAGGACCAGGGCCACCACCATCAGCCCGAGGTTTTGCATCCCCGGCCAGAGGAAGGTGGCGAGCACCGCCACCGCCATCGCGATCCCGGCGTAGACCACGCCCTTCCGGGCGGTCCTCGGGTGGCTCATCTGCTTGAGGGCGTAGATGAACGCGACCGCGGTCAGGAAGTAGATCGCTTGGATGAACCAGGTCATGCCGGGCCCCCCTTCTTCTTCTCAAACATCTCGAGCATCCGCTCGGTGACGGCGTAGCCGCCGGCGGCGTTGGCCGCCCCAAGGAGCACGCCGAAGAAGCCGATCGCCTGCTCCAAGGGGGTCTGGGCGTGCCCCAGTGCGAACATCGCCCCCACCACCACCACGCCGTGGATGAAGTTCGACCCCGACATCAGCGGCGTGTGGAGGATGACCGGCACTCGGCTGATCACCTCGTAGCCGGTGAACGCCGCCAGCATGAAGATGTAGAGGGTGGTCCAAAAACCCAGCTCGATCATGCCTCGCCTCCCTCAAGGAGCACCCGCGTAGGCTCGTGCTTGACCTCGCCGTCCCATACGAGCACGCTACTCGCCAGGATCTCGTCCTCCCAGTCGGGGGAGAGCGCCTTGCCCTCCTGGGCCAGGAGCGAGACGAAGTTGTAGAGGTTCCGGGCGTACATCTCGGAGGCGTGCACCGGGAGCTCGGAGGGTAGGTTCACCGGGCCGTAGATCGTCACCCCGTGGTGAACGATCTTCTCCCCCGCCTGGGTGAGCTCGCAGTTGCCCCCGGACTCGGCGGCCAGGTCCACGATCACCGAACCCGGCTTCATCCGCTCCACCATCTCCCGGGTGACGATCCGGGGGGCGGGCCTGCCCGGGACCTGGGCGGTGGTGATCACCACGTCGGCGCGGGCGACGGCGTCGGCCACCATCTGCTTCTCTTTCTCCTTTTCCTCGGGGGTGAGCTCGCGGGCGTAGCCGCCCTCGGCCTCGGCATCGATGTCGAGCTCCAGAAACCGGGCCCCGAGACTCCTAACCTGCTCGCCGGCCGCCCGCCGCACGTCGAAGGCCTCGACGATCGCCCCGAGGCGCTTCGCGGTGGCGATCGCCTGAAGCCCGGCGACGCCGGCGCCGATCACGAAGACGAGGGCCGGGCGGATGGTGCCGGCGGCGTAGGTCAGCATGGGGAAGAACTTCGGGGCAAGGTCGGCGGCGAGCACGCCCGCCTTGTAGCCGGCCACCGAGGCCTGGCTGCTTAGGACGTCCATCGCCTGGGCACGGGTGATGCGGGGGATGAGCTCGAGCGCAAAGGCGTTCACCCTGCGCTCGGCCAGCCGCTTCACCCGCTCGGGGTAGCGGTGGGGCTGCATGAAGCCCACCACCACCGCCCCCTCCCTCATCAAGTCCACTTCCTCCTCGCCCGGGGGCTGGATCTTGAGGACGAGGTCGGCCTCGGGGTAGAGGGCTTCCTTCCCATCGACCAGCTTCGCCCCCGCCGCCTCGTAGGCGGCGTCCGGGTAGTAGGCCCCCTCGCCCGCGCCCCTTTCCACCCAGACCTCGTAGCCCTCCCGCTTCATGCGGGCCACGACGTCGGGGACGAGCGCGACCCTGCGCTCGCCGGGCACGGTCTCCTTGGGCACCGCCACGCGTATCGCCATTGCGATCCCCTCCTAAAGCACCAGGGGGATTATACCGGCGGGCTTTAGGGGTACATTGTCCTGGATGGAAGTCCCCGAGTTCCTCACCCAGCGCGCAAGCGTCCGGGCCTACCGCCCGGACCCGATCCCCGAAGCGCACGTGGATGCGATGCTCGCCGCCGCCCAGCAGGCCCCCACCGACGCGAGCGCCCAACTCTATTCCATCCTGCGGGTCAAGGACCGAAAGCTCCGGGCCGAGCTCGCGGAGCTTTCGGGGGGCCAAAAGCACGTGCTCGAAGCCGCCGAGTTCTTCGTGCCGCTCGCCGACGTCTACCGCACCCGCCGGCTGCTCGCCCACCGCGGCGAGTCCCTCGGCGCGTTTCCCCGCACCGCGCTCCACTTCGCCCTCCTCGATGCTGCCCTCGCCGGCGCCCACCTGGCGGTGGCAGCGGAGGCGATGGGCTACGGGATCTGCTGGATTGGTGGGCTTTTGAACCGGGTGGACGAGGTGACGCGCCTCCTCGAGCTCCCTGAGGGGGTTCTTCCGATCTCGGGAATCACCGTGGGCGTGCCCGCCGAACGCCCCGCGCCCCGCCCCCGGCTGCCCCGGCGAACGGTGGTCCACACCGACCGCTACCGCCGCTACACCGAGGAGGAGCTCGAGGAGGCCTATAAGGCGATGGCCCCCATCACCAAAAGCGGCGACTGGCTCAAGGTCCTCAGGCGCTACTTCGCAAAAGGCGGTGCCATGGAGGCCCGGGACGCGGTCTACGGCCGGGCCAAGGCCCTCGCCGGGTTCGCCGACGACCTCGGCCCGGAAGCAGCCCGTACGCTTTTCCTCCGGGACATCGAGGCGGGAAGCCTGGGGGAAGCGATCGGCTGGCTCTTAAAGCACGGCTGGCGGGGGGTGCTCTTTTCCGAAAGCGAGGTCTGGATCGAGCAGGAGACCGAGGCCCACCGGGGCGAGGGGAAGACCCCGGGAGAAGCGCTCGCCCGTGCGGTGGAGACCGCTTACCCGAACGAGGGCTGACCGATCACCCCTTCGCGGGCAAGGGTCCTAAGGGTCTCCTCCCCGTACCCGAGCGCCTCCCTCAAGACCTCGAAGGTGTGCTCTCCGAGCAGCGGGGGTGGACCGGCGGGGGCCGCCGGGGTGCGGGAGAAGTGCTGGAAGACGTTCGCCACCGTCTTGAGCGCGCCGATCAATGGGTGCACGAGCTCCCACACCGCCCCCCGGGCCTCGGCCTGGGGGTCGGCGAAGGCCTCGGCGAGGTCGTGGACCGGGGTGGCGGGCACGTCATGGGCCTTGAAAAGCGCGATCCAGGCGTCCCGGGGCCGCGACCGAAAGACCTCCGCCAGAATCGGGATCAGCGCGTCGCGGTGTCGCACCCGGTCGGCGTTGGTGCGAAAGCGGGGGTCCTCGATGAGATCCGCCCGCCCGATCGCCCGGCACATGCGAGCGTACTGCTCGTCGTTCCCCACCGCCAGGATGAACCAGCCGTCCGCGGCCTCGAAGGCCTGGTAGGGCACGATCTGGGGATGGGCGTTCCCGAGGCGCTTCGGGGGTACGCCGGTGACCAGGTAGCTCTGGGCCTGGTTGACGAGGCTCATGAGCCCCACCTCGAAGAGCGAGAGGTCGAGGAACTGCCCCAGCCCGCTCTTTTCGCGCTCGAGGAGGGCGGCCAAAATCCCCGAGACCGCCGCCCAGCCGGTGAGCACGTCGATGAGCGCCACCCCCACCTTCATCGGGGGGCCTTCGGGCTCGCCGGTGATGCTCATCAGCCCGGTGATCCCCTGGAGCGCGGCGTCGTAGCCGGGCTCCCGGGCCCGGGGGCCGGTCTGCCCGAAGCCGGTGATCGAGACGTAGACGAGGCCGGGGTTTTCGCCTTTCAAGCTTGCGTAGTCGAGCCCGTACTTCTTAAGCCCCCCGGTCTTGAAGTTCTCGACGAAAACGTCGGCCCGCTTCGCGAGCTCCCGGACGATCGCCGCCCCCCGGGGGTCCTTTAAGTTAATGGCGAGGCTCTTCTTCCCCCGGTTCGCCGAGAGGTAGTAGGCGCTCTCCCCCTTCGCAAAGGGCGGGCCCCAGCGGCGGGTGTCGTCCCCCTTTGGGCTTTCCACCTTCCAGACCCGGGCCCCGAGGTCGGCGAGCACCTGGGTGGCGAAGGGTCCGGCGAGGACGCGGGAAAGGTCCAGCACCTTGAGGCCAGCGAGGGGTCCCATGGCCCGATGCTAAAGCGCGAGGTCCCGCCCGAGGAGGTAGCGAAGTCCCGGGGCGACCCCCTGGCGCCAGGTCACCCAGTTGTGACCCGAGGGCCGCTCCCGGTAGGCGTGGGCCACCCCGAGGTCCGATAGCCGTGCGGCGAGCCTCCGGGTGGGGGCGAGCAGCCACTCGAGCACCCCCACCTCGAGATAGACCCGGCCCCCGTGGGGAACGAGCCGCTCGGTCAGCCACTCGGGCTCGGCGTAGGCGTCCGCGCCGCCGGGAAGGGCGCGGAGCGCCGGCGAGTGGGCCATGGCGAAGCTTCCCTCAGGGGCC
Source organism: Thermaceae bacterium (assembly GCA_026989475.1). Taxonomy (GTDB): domain Bacteria; phylum Deinococcota; class Deinococci; order Deinococcales; family Marinithermaceae; genus WFXV01. Next base: position 9,569 of record JALSJG010000190.1, read on the forward strand.
TGGTTCCAAAGCCAAAGCGCGGCGAGCCCCCCGAGCGACGCCCCCCAAAAGCCAAAGGGAAGCCCCTCGCCGTATTGGGGCAGGACCTCCTCGAAGACATAGCTCCGGTAGCGGGGGTCCATGCGGTACTCCCGGTCGCGGTCCTCGGGCTCCAAAAAGACGATTCGCACCGGATGGATCTCGCCCGCTTCAATAAGCGCCTCGGCCACCTCCGCCATCCGCCCGAGCCGAAGAAAAGCCACCCCGTCCTGCACGAAAAGCACCGCCCGGGGTTCGGCCGGAGGCTCGTAGATCCAGAGCTTGCGCTCGGCGAAAAAGGGCTCGGAAAAGACGCGTTTTCGCGCGAGGCGGGCCCGGGGCACCGGCGCCCGGGGCGGCGCCTCATCGCGCCAGGCTCCGGTGGTGAGGGCCCGGGCGTAGGGCCACCAGGGGTTTTCCGCCGGCCTCGGCGCCTCGGGGTCGGCGAAGGGGCGGCCTTTTGCGTCCAAGAAGGCGTACTCGACGTAGGCGTCTAGGGGGAGCTCGAGGGTGAGGGGGCCCGCGAGCGGCATGGGCATGCGCTTCCAGTCGGTGAAGTCGCCGATGAGCGCCGCCGCCCCCGGCGGCGGGAAAAAGGTCGCGAAACGCCCCTCGACCCGTACCACGGGGCCCATTCTCCCACGCTTTGTGCTCGCGCCCCCATTGAGCCTCACGGGCTAAAGGGTAAAGTGGCCCGGGAGGGATCGGTATGGCGATCGGTATCGGCGAAAAACTTCCCCACGCGACCGTCTTTGACCGCGAGCTGAACCCGATAGACCTCGCCGAGTACGGACGGGGGAAGCCCTTGGTCCTGCTCTTTTTCCCGGGGTCCTTCACCTCGGTCTGCGAGAAGGAGCTCTGCACCTTCCGCGACCAGATGGCCCGCTACAACGAGCTCGGCGCCCAGGTGGTGGGGATCAGCACCGACACCCCCTTCTGCCAGGCCGCCTTCGCGGAGAAAAACGGAATCACCTACCCGCTTTTCTCCGACTTCAACAAGGAAGCGATCCGGGCGTTCGGCGTGGTGCTCCCCGAGCTCAAAGGCCTCAAGGAGCTCGCCCAGCGGGCGGCCTTCGTGGTGGATGGGGACGGGGTAGTCCGCTGGGTCTGGGTGGCCGAGCACCCCGGGCTCGAGCCCCCCTACGAAGAGGTCGCCCGGGCGGTCGCCGCGATCGCCGGCTAACGGCGAAAAGCGCCCCGCCCCGGCGCCCGCCGGGGCGGATATCCTTGGGACATGCGGGCGGTCTACATCGAGGGTTTTGGAGGACCGGAGGTGCTCCGGCTGGGCCCCCGGCCCGATCCCGAGCCCGGGCCGGGAGAGGTCCGCATCCGGCTCCACGCCGCCGCGGTCAACCACCTCGACGTCTGGGTGCGCAAGGGCGTCGCGAACCCCAGGCTCTCCTTCCCCCACGTCCTGGGCGCCGACGGGGCCGGGGTGGTGGACGCGGTGGGGCCAGGGGTAGGCGAGGATCTGCTGGGCGAAGCGGTAATCTTAAACCCCGGAATCTCTTGCGGGCACTGCGAGGCCTGCCTCGCGGGGAGGGACAACCTTTGCCCCACCTACGGCATCCTCGGCGAGCACACCAACGGCACCTACGCCGAGTACGTGGTGGTGCCCCGGGCCAACCTGGTACCAAAGCCCGGGAACCTGAGCTTCGAGGAGGCGGCGAGCTTTCCCCTCGCCTTCCTCACCGCCTGGCAGATGGTGGTGGATAAGCTCAAGGTCCGGCCGGGCGAACACGTGCTGGTGATGGCCGCCGGTAGCGGGGTGGGGGTGGCGGCGCTCCAGATCGCGAAGCTCTACGGCGCCCGGGTGATCGCCGCCGCCGGCAGCGAGGAGAAGCTCCAGCTTGCCCGCGAGCTCGGCGCCGACGAGACCGTGAACTACCGCGAGGAGGGCTGGCACCGCCGGGTGCGAGACCTCACCGGGGGCCAGGGGGTGGACGCGGTCGCCGACTCCACCGGCCGGGAGTTTTGGGAAGGGGTGATCAAGGCGACGAGGTCGGGCGGCCGGATCGCCCTGGTGGGCGCGACCAGCGGCTACGAGGCGACCACGCCGCTCGCCCACGTCTTCTACCGGCAGCTCACCATCTACGGCTCGACGATGGCCTCGAAGTCGCGCCTTTTCCGGATCGCGCGGTTTTTCGAGGAAGGCAGGCTCCGGCCGGTGGTCGGCCTCACGCTCCCCTTGGAAGACGCCGCCCTCGCCCACCGGAAACTCGAAGAACGCGAGGTTTTCGGCAAAGTCGTGCTTCGTGTAAGCTAGGGCGCATGGAAAGGCTCGGCATCTTCATCGACGGCTCGTTCATCTACTCCGCCTCCCGGCGTATGGGCTGGAACGTGGACCACCGCAAGACCCTGGCCCACTTCCGAGAGGGCTACGCGCTTTACAACGCCTTCTATTACGCCCCGGTCACCGACCTCACCGACGAACGGCAGAAGAAGTTTTTAAACGCCCTCGTCTTCATGGGCTACACCGTGCGCTGGCGGGAGGTGCACGCCGAGCCCCGGTTCGACGCGGTCATCGCCACCGATCTCTTGCTCACCGCCCCCCGCTGGGACGTGGCGCTCCTTGCCGCCGGCGCCGCCGGGCTCGCGGCTCCGGTGGAGGCGGTGCGGGGGATGGGTAAGGAGGTCTGGATCCTGGGGCTGGATGAGAGCGTGGACCTCGAGCTCCGCTCCGCCGCCGACCGCTTCCTCGATCTTCGCGACTACCGGGATGTGCTCGAGCGTGAACCCGGAGGCCGCCGGGTCTACCCTGCCCCGGCCACCGAGGAGCCCCTCGAGGTCGAGGAAAGCGCGGAGCTGGAATAAAAAAAGCGCGGGGAACCCCCCGCGCCCTAGGGCCGAGGCCCTCAGGCCTCGGCCTTTTCCTCTTCCGCCCCCTCGGCGCGCCCAAGACCCACCAGCTCGATGATGGCGAGCTGGGTCCCGTCGCCCTTGCGGCGCTTCGCGAGCTTTAAGATTCGGGTGTAGCCGCCCGGGCGTTCGGACATGAGGGGCGCGATCTCGTCGAAGAGCTTTCGCACCACTTCCTTGTCGTGGATGTCCTCGAGCACCCGCCGCCGGGCGGCGAGGTCGCCCCGTTTGGCCACGTGGATCAGAGGCTCCACGAAGCGACGGAGCTCCTTGGCCTTGGGGATCGTGGTCTCGATCCGCCCGTGGCGCAAAAGCTGGGTCGCCTGGTTCCGAAGCAGCGCCAGGCGGTGGCTCGAGTGACGGTTGAGTTTGCGTCCTGCCTTGCGATGGCGCATGCTCTCACTCCTTTAGCGCAAGCCCCCGCTCCGCCAGGGCCTCTTTGATCTCCTCGATGCTCCGCTCGCCGATGCCCGGAACCTTCTTGAGGTCGCGCAGGCTCAAGGCGAGCAGGTCCTCGACGGTGTGGATCCCCTCCTCCTTGAGGTTATGGAGAACCCGGGTGGAAAGGCCAAGCTCCTCAAGCGGGAGCCGCTCCTCCGCCTCGGGCTCCGGCGCGGGCTCCGCCGGCGCCTCCTCGGCCACCTCGCCGAGGGGCGCGAAGAAGTCGAGGTGCCCTTTTAGGATCTTTACCGCCTCGGCGAGCGCCGCCTGGGGGCTCACCGAACCGTCGGTCCAGATCCGGAGGGTGAGCTTATCCAGGTCGGTGCGCCGGCCGAGCCGGGTGTTCTCGACGTGGTAGGCAACCCGGCGCACCGGGGAAAAGAGCGCGTCCACCGGGATCGAGTTGATCCGGTCCTTGATGTTGTGCTGCTCCGCCGGGACGTAACCCATGCCGCGGTCCACCCGGACCTCCATGACGAGCCGCGCCCCCTCGGCGAGGGTGGCGATGTGGAGGTCGGGGTTGATGATCTCGGCGTCCGAGGGCACCTCCAGGTCCCCGGCCTTGACCTCGCCCGGCCCCTCGGCGCGGAGCCTTAAGGTCACGGTCTCGACGTCGGGGTCGAGGAACTTGACCACGAGC
>JALSJG010000191.1 GCA_026989475.1 Thermaceae bacterium
ACCTCGACCAGGGCATCGAGCCCGAGCTTTTCGGCCTCCTCAAGGTAAAAACCGGTGAGCTCCCCGAGCACCGCGACGATCAGCAGGACCGCCGAGGCCCCGGCGGCCCGGGCCTCGGCGAGCTGGTCGGGGTGGACCACGAAGTCCTTATAGAGCAGGGGAAGCCCCGCCGCCCGGGCGGCGAGGAGGTCGTCGAGGCTGCCCCCGAAGTAGTCGGGCTCGGTGAGCACGCTCACCGCCCTCGCCCCGGCCTTGGCGTAGGCGCGGGCGGTGGCGGCGGGGTCGAGCTCGGCGAGGAAGCCCGCCGAGGGGCTCTTCCGCTTGATCTCCGCGATCACCGAAAGGCCCGGCGCGGCCAGCGCGGCTTCAAACGAGGGGACCTCGGGGTAGGCGTACGGGAAGCGACGGGCGCCCCCGGCGGCAAAGCGCCGCGCCCGGTCGCGGGCGATCCGGCCGAGGACGCCGGGGATGCGGGCGAGGTCGGGCAGCACGCCCCCACTATAGTTCGTAGAAGGCCTGGGGAGGGAGCTCGAGGCCCAAGGCCTCCTCGACGAAAAGGGCGAGCCGCTCGGCGAGGAAGCGCTCGGGTTCGATCACGCGCTCCACCGCCTGGTACGCCATCTTCGGAATCGGCGCCAGCGCGAGAACGGTGTGGTACGGCGAGAGCACCTCGTTCGGGAGCATCCCCCCGGTAAAGAGCAGGAGGTCCGCCCGGGCGGCGAGCGCCCGCACCGCCTCGGGCCGGAGCGCGAGTTCCCCGCGAACTGCCTCGGGCAGGGCACCAAGCAGCGCCTCCCCCTCGCCAGGTAGGCGGGCGGCGACGTCCACCCGCGTTACCCCGCGGAGACCGGCGGCGAGCTCGGGACGTGGCTCCCCCAGCCAGAGCACCCGCACCCCGGGGTAGACCAGCCGTTCGAAGAGCCGGGCGAGCGCCCGGGGGGCGAGAAAGAGCCCCCTGGGTCCGGCGTAGCCGCAGACCACCGCGTCGGCGCGGAGGGCATGCCGGGCCTCGGGCTCGAGCTCGGCGAGCAGCCCGGCGGCCCGGGCCGAGAGTTCCTCCCCTTCGATCCAGGCCCCGGCGAACCCGAGCGGACAAAGCCCAAAGAGCGCGGCCTCGAGCGCGGTCCCCGGTTCGCTCGGCACCACCGTTCCGCCGTGACGGGCGAGCGCGGCCAGAAGCGGCGAAAACGCCGGCGCTTCCCCCTCGTGAAGGTAAGCCACCGGCCTCACGCGAGCGCCGCCCCCTCCCCCTCCGGCCCCCGCCAGGCGTGGCTCATCTGGGGGCTCGTGTGCAGGGCGGCAAACCGCCCGTCGGCGGCGAGCAGGATTAGCCCGCCCTCGCCCCCGAGCTCCCGGGCGAGCGCGAGCGCCCGCCGGGCGGACTCCTCGGGCGCGAGCGCGGCCAGCCCCGAGACCGCCCGGTAGGCGACCAGGGCCCGGGCCAAAAACTCCCCTTCGCCGGTGGCGCTCGCCGCCCCGAGGCCGGCTTCGGCGTAGGTCCCGGCCCCGGGGAGCGGCGTGTCCCCCACCCGGCCCACCCTCTTATCCACGATTCCGCCGGTCGAGGTGGCGGCGGCGAGCTGCCCCTTGGCGTCTAGCGCCACCGCCCCCACGGTGCCGCTCCCCCTGCCACCTTGCCGCCGCACTCGCTGCCAGCGGGAAAGCGCCCGCTCGACGACGAGCCGATCCGGGGGGTAACGGGGGATTCCCCGCTCGCGGGCAAAAAGGCTCGCCCCCTCGCCCGAGAGCAGGATATGCTCCGAGTCCATCACCTCCCGGGCGAGGAGGATGGGGTTTTTCACGTCCCTTACCGCCGCCACCGCGCCGAAGCGGAGCCCCTCGCCTACCATCACCGCCGCGTCCATCTCGACGAAGCCCTGGCGGTTCAGGGCGCTCCCGGTGCCGGCGTTGAAGAGGGGGTCGTCCTCCAGTACGCGCACCGCCTCCACCGCG
>JALSJG010000192.1 GCA_026989475.1 Thermaceae bacterium
AGGAGGACCCCGACGGTGATCACGAGCCCCTTCAAGGTGGACTGAACCACGTTGGCGAGCGTTTCCTTGCGCACCCTTTGGCGCTCGAAGGGACCCTCGTCGCCGATGCGAAACCGGTCGGCGAAGGCGTCCACCAGCCGGTAGCCGGCGTAGGTGAGGACCAGGATGAAGAGCACCGAGAGCCCCCGGGAGCCCAGCCAGCGCACGAGCAGCTCGCCCCAGGTAAAGAGCGGCTCGACCCGGAGCTCAAAGAGCCGGAAGAGAAAGCTCAAAAGCGCGAGCGCGAGGAGCACCCACCAGCCCCGGGCCAGCCAGCGCCAGAACGCGTCGTCCCGGGGGTCCTCGGTGAGCCGGGCCACCCAGTGAAACGCCCGGGCCCCGGCCCGGGCGATCTGAAAGGCGACGAGCACCGCCGCGAGGGCCACCAGGACCCGGAGCCAAAGCGCCGCTTGGGTCACCGAGGCGAGGCTGAACCCCTCCATGCCCCTAGTTTAGGCGCCGAGAGCTGCCAGAAGGCCCGACTCGGCGAGTTTGTGGGCCCGGAGGAGGGCGTTTTTCACCGCCCGCCGGTCGGAGGCCCCGTGGCCGATGAAGACCGCGCCCCGAACGCCGAGTAGCGGCATCGCGCCGTATTCCGCCGGGTCCATGCGGGCGGCAAGGGCCCGGAGGGCCTCCCGAACCAGGAGGGCGCCCAATCTCGCCTTTAGATCCCGGCCAAGCGCAGCCTTGATCCAGCGGAAGATCGTGCGCGCTTCTCCTTCGGCGAGCTTTAATACGACGTTGCCAGTGAACCCGTCGGTCACCACCACGTCGGTCTTGCCGTCCATGAGGTCGCGGCCCTCGACGTTGCCCACGAAGTTGAGGCCGCTTTTTTGAAGCAAGGGCCGGGCGGCGAGCACGAGTTGGTTGCCCTTGGTCTCCTCCTCCCCGATCGAGAGGAGGGCGACCCGGGGGTTTTCGACCCCGCTCATCCGCTCGGCATAGGCTGCCCCCATGCGGGCGAAGGCGAGAAGGTGGGCGGGGCGGGCGTCGGCGTTGGCCCCGGCGTCGATCAGGTGGACCTTGCCGTCGGGGGTGTCCGCCGGGAGCTCGGCGAGGATCGCCGGCCGCTCGACGCCCTTGATCCGGCCGAGGAGGAAGAGCGCCGCCGCCATGGTGGCCCCGGAGTGGCCCACGCTCACCGCCGCCCGCGCCTGCCCTTCCTTGACCAGGCGCACGGCGACGTTGATCGAGGCCTCGCGTTTTCTTCGCACCTCGGTGGCGGCGTCGTGCATCCCGATCACCTCCCGGGCGGGGACGATCGGGAGCTCGCCGTCGGCCGATTGGAGCTCGGTGCGAAGGCGTTCGGGGTCGCCCACCAGCACCACCGGCACCCCCTCGCGGGCGGCGAGGAGCGCGCCGGCCACGGTCTCGCGGGGGGCGTGGTCGCCCCCCATCGCGTCCAGGGCGACCGGGAGCGCGCTCATGCTTCAGGGGGCAGGTGTTTTTCGAGTTTTTGCTCGTAGTTGCGCTTGGGCTGGGCCCCAACCCAGACCTCGACCGGCTCCCCGTTCTTGAAGAGGATCACCGTGGGGATGCTCATCACCCGGTAGCGCATCGCGGTGCGGGGGTTTTCGTCCACGTCGAGCTTGGCCACCTTGAGCTTGCCGGCGTACTTCTCGGCGAACTCCTCGAGGTAGGGGGCGATGATCTTGCAGGGCTGGCACCACTCGGCCCAGAAGTCCACGATGGTGAGCCCGTCCTTTACCGCCTGCTCAAAGGTGTCATCGGTCAAGTGAAGGATCTCGGCCATACGGGCTACACTCTATACCGTGCCGCTGCCTGAGGAAGTAAAGGCGAAGGCGCGGGCGCTTTGGCGCGCGGGTCGGTACTGGGAGGTGCACGAGGTGCTCGAGCCCTTCTGGCTTTCGGCCTCGGGCCCCGAGCGCGAGTTCTTGCAAGG
>JALSJG010000193.1 GCA_026989475.1 Thermaceae bacterium
AGGCCGGGCAGTTCGACGCCGCCTACCTCGCTGAGCTCGAGGGCCGCTTCCAAAGAGCCGAGGAGCTTGGCCTCAAAGCCGTGCTCCTCTTCGCCCAAAGCCCCCCTTGGGCCAACGCCGGCGCCCATCCCGCCTATCCGCCGCTCCCCGATTATTACAACGATTACGCCGATGCCCTGGTTCGCCTCGTCGAGGCGATCGGATCCGAGCGGATCGCCGCCGTCGAGGTCTGGAACGAGCCCAACAGCATCGAGTTTTGGGGGGAGGTCGAGCCCCGGGAGGGCACCTACGTGCTCGTGCCCCTGCGCTACGCCGGTGAATACGCGGAGCTCCTAAACACCACCTACGACGCGCTAAAATCGCATTTTCCGGAGCTAACCGTGCTCGGCGGGTCGCTGGCCTCCGCTGACCTCGACTACCTGAAGGAGCTCTTTGCCGCCGGAGCCCGGATGGACGCCCTCTCCCTCCACCCTTACGCCCGGGTCGACGAGCGCGAGGGCCCCCACTACGGCCGGGCGCAGTACCCCGACCAGTGCAACGCGGAGGACCCTCTCTCCCCGCCCTGGTGCTTTGAAGCCGGACTCGACCAGATCCGGGACTGGCTGAACCAAAACGGCCGCGCCGAACTCCCCCTCTGGCTCACCGAGTTCGGGGTGGGAAGCAGCGACGCCTGGGGGGACGCGGGAAGCGAGGCGGAACAGCGAAAACACCTCGGAATCGCCCTTGACCTGCTCGAGGCCCACGCCCCCCGCTGGCGGGTCCGGGCCGCCATCTGGTACCGCCTGCGGGACGAGGGCGAGGACAAGATGGGCCTTCTCCGCGAAGACGGCAGCGAAAAACCCGCCGCCACGCTCTTCCGGGAACGCGCCCCCTAGCCAAGACCCGCCCCGATGCAAGAAAATGCGGGGCGTGGAAGACGGACTGATCGTCGTCAAGGTGGGCGGGGCCGAGGGGATCGACTACGAGGCGGTGGTCGAGGACGCCGCCGCCCTTTGGAAGAAAGGGCAAAAGCTGATCCTCGTCCACGGCGCGAGCGCCGAGACCAACCGGGTCGCCGAGGCGCTCGGCCACCCACCCCGGTTCCTCACCCACCCTGGGGGCATGACCTCGCGGCTCACCGACAAAAAGACCCTCGAGATCTTCAACATGGTCTACGCCGGGAAGATGAACAAGTACCTGGTCGAGCTCTTCCAAAAGCGGGGCGTGAACGCGGTGGGGATGACCGGGCTCGACGGCCGGATCTTCGAGGGGAAGCGGAAGAAAGCGATCAAGTACGTGGAAAACGGAAAGGTCAAGATCCACCGCGGCGACTACTCGGGCTCGGTGGAGCGGGTGAACAAGGGGCTCCTCTCGCTGCTCCTCGAGCACGGCTACCTCCCGGTCCTCACCCCGCCAGCGGCGAGCTATGAAGGCGAAGCGATCAACACCGACGGCGACGTCGCCGCCGCCCGGGTCGCCGAAGCCTTCGGGGCCAGGGCGCTCGTCTACCTCTCGAACGTGCCCGGGCTCCTCGAGCGCTACCCCGACGAAAAAAGCCTTATCCCCAAGATCCCCGCCGCCGAGGTGGAGACGTTCATGCGCCTCGCCGAGGGACGGATGAAGAAGAAGGTCCTTGGGGCCGCCGAGGCGGTGCGGGCCGGGGTGCGGCGGGTAGTCTTCGCCGATGCCCGGGTCCCCTCGCCCATCACCCGTGCCCTTGCCGGCCAGGGCACGGTGATCGAGTAGCATCGAGGCATGGACTGGCTGGCCATCGAAAAGCGCCACGACTCCGGGGTCTACGCCAAGTCGGACTTCGTCATCACCCGGGGCGAGGGTGCCTACGTCTTCGACACCGAGGGCAACCGCTACCTCGACCTGATCACCGGCATCGGGGTGGGGTTTTTGGGCCACGGGCACCCGAAGGTCGTGGCGGCGATCCGGGCCCAGGCCGAGCGGCTCATGGTACTCCCCCAGGTCTTCGCCTCCGACCGCCGGGCGGAGTTCTACCAAACCCTAGCCAGCGTCCTTCCCGAGCCCCTCACCCGGGTCTTCCCCACCAACTCGGGGACCGAGGCGGTGGAGGCCGCCCTTAAGTTTGCCCGGGCGGCGACCGGGAAAAAGAAGTTCGTCGCCGCCATGCGCTCCTTTCACGGGCGGAGCTTTGGCTCGCTCTCGGTGACCTGGGAAAAGAAGTACCGGGAGCCCTTCAAGCCGCTCGTGGAACCGGTCGAGTTCATCCCCTATAACGACGTCGAGGCCCTCGAAGCGGCGGTGGACGACGAGACCGCGGCGGTGATCCTCGAGCCCATCCAGGGCGAAGGCGGGGTGCGGCCAGCGGCCCCCGAGTTCCTAAAGGCGGCCCGGGCGATCACCGAGCAAAGGGGCGCCCTCCTCGTCCTCGACGAGATCCAGACCGGCCTCGGCCGCACCGGCCGACTCTTCGCCTTCGAGCACTTCGGGGTGGTGCCGGATATCCTAACCCTCGCGAAGCCCCTCGGCGGCGGCTTCCCCCTCGGCGCCATGATCACCACCGACGCGGTCGCCGACAAGGTACCGAAGGGCGCCCACGGCACCACCTTCGGCGGCAACCCCCTGGCGATGGCGGCGGGCACCGCGGCGATTCAAGCCGTGGTCGAAGAGCGCCTGTGGGAGCGGGCCGAAAGGCTCGGCCAGGTCTTTATGGAAACCCTTCGAAAAATCGAAAGCAAGAAGATCCGCGAGGTCCGGGGGCTCGGCCTGATGGTGGGGGTCGAGCTCAAGGAGAAGGCCGCTCCCTACCTAAAGCGCCTCGCCGAGGAGCACAAGATCCTCTCCATTCAGGCAGGGCCGAACGTGATGCGGTTTTTGCCCCCGGTGGTGGTGACCGAGGAGGAACTTCTTCGCGCCGCCCAAGCGGTGGAGGAGGTGCTTGGTGAATAGCCCGTGGCTTGTGGCGTGTAGCCCGTGGAAGAAAGACCCCAAGCTACGGGCCTAAGGAGATCCTATGAGCCTCCCTCCCCTGCCCTACGACCCCCGCACCGAGCCGATCCGGTTTTTAAAGGAGGCCCTTGCGATTCCCTCGCCCTCGGGGCAAGAGCGGCTCGTCGCCCAGCACTTCGTGCGGGGGATGAAGGCCATGGGCATGGAGGCCTGGGTGGACGAGGCCGACAACGCCCGCGCCACCTGGGGCCACGGACCCCTCGAGCTCGCCCTGGTCGGCCACATCGACACCGTCCCCGGCGAGGTCCCGGTCCGCATCGAGGGCGACAAGCTTTTCGGCAGGGGCGCGGTGGACGCAAAGGGCCCCTTCGCCGCCTTCGCGCTCGCGGTGGGAAGCCTCCCCGAGGCGCTGAAAGAAAAGCTCACGATCCACCTGGTGGGCGCCACCGAGGAGGAAGTGCCTTCCTCCAAAGGCGCCCGATACGTAGCCGACAAAATCCAGCCCCAGCTCGCGGTGATCGGAGAGCCTTCCGGCTGGGAAGGCATCACCCTGGGCTACAAGGGCCGCCTCCTCGTCCGGGTGCGGCGGGAAAAGGATCACTTCCACTCCGCCCACCACGAGCCCAACGCCGCCGAGGAGCTCATCAGCTACTTCGTCGCCTTAAAATCCTGGGCCGAGGCCTACAACATCGGCCAGCGTCCCTTCGACCAGGTGCAGTACTCGCTCCGGGACTTCCGGGTCGAGGAGCCCGAGATGCGCCAGGTGGCGGAGCTCTTCTTCGACCTCCGCCTGCCCCCCAGGCTCCCCCCCGAGGAAGCGATCCAAAAGCTCCTCTCCTTCGCCCCCCCGACCCTCGAGTTTCACTTTTGGGGCAAGGAGGTCGCCTACAAGGGGGAAAAGGACTCGCCGCTATCCCGCGCCTTCCGCCACGGCATTCGCCGCGCCGGGGGCAAGCCGGTCTTCAAACTTAAGACCGGCACCTCCGACATGAACGTCCTCGCCCCCCACTGGCCGGTGCCGATGGTGGCCTACGGCCCTGGGGACTCGGCGCTCGACCACACGCCTTACGAACACGTGCTTATCCCCGAGTTCGAAAAAGGGGTCGCGGTGCTCAAGGAGGCGCTCACCTTCCTTGCCACGAAAGCAGCCACCAGGCCTGGTGAAGGCGCCCCCCGGCGTCCTTGAAGGAAAGCCAGGCCACAGGGAAAAGCCGGCTGGGCTCGAGCACGTCCGCGAGCAGGGGCCAAAGATCCACTGCCTGCACCTCCCCCGACGCGGCGCAGGCGCCGCCTCCCGCGGCCCCCTCTGCCCCCAAGGAGGCGCCCACGAGCACCAGCGGGCAGTCCTTCTCCCGGCGCCATCCAGCGACCACCACCGCCGGCCCCTCGCCCGTCCCCCGGGCCTCGCCCACCCTCTGGCCGTCCAGTAGCGGCTGAGGACGAGCTAGTACGCGCCCGGAAACACCACTTGAAAAGCGAGCGCCGCCTCCGGCTCCGGTGCCAACCCCCGGGCCGCAAAGTCCGGCACCGGCACCCGGAGGGCGGGCGCCGCCGCCCAAACCCACCCCAAGACCAGCGCGATCCCCCAAGCTTCTTTGAACATACTCCTATTCTACTCCGCGATCTGGCGGTAGGCCTCAAAGGCCACAACCCCCACCGCCACCGCGAGGTTCAGCGAGCGCACCGGACCCGGCGTAGGGATCTTGAGGGCCGGAAAACGGGCGAGGACCTCCGGGGGTAGCCCCCGGGTCTCGGGGCCGAAAAGGAGCCAGTCCCCCCTTTCAAAGCGGGCGGAATAAAGCGAGCGCTCGGCGTGCGCGCTGAAGGCGAAGACCCGCGCGTCCCCGGGGAGCCCCCGGAGGAAGGCCTCCCAGGAATCGTGGAGGACGTAGCGGAGGTGCTTCCAGTAGTCGAGCCCGGCCCTTCGCATCCGGGGATCGCCCCAGCGGAAGCCAAAGGGGCGGACGAGGTGGAGCTCGGCCGAGAGCGCCACCGCGGTGCGGGCCACGTTTCCGGTGTTCTGGGGGATCTCGGGCTCGAAGAGAACGATCCGGACCACACTCCAAGCCTACTTCCGCTTGCGCCCGCCGGATCGGCCCCCGTAGACTTAGGGCCGGTAGTTTCTGAGCGTTCGGTGAAGCGCTCTTGGGGGTGATGCTGAATCAGGGAGCATAGGATTAACGAGGAGATCCGCGTCCGGCAGGTGCGGCTCATCGACGAAAGCGGAAAACAGCTTGGCATCGTGGATACCCGCGAGGCCCTCAAAATCGCGCAAGACAAGGGCCTCGATCTTGTTTTGGTGAGCCCCACGGCCAAGCCGCCGGTGGCTCGGATCCTCGACTATGGCAAGTGGCGCTACGAGCAGCAACAGCAGGAGAAGGAGCGCCGCAAAAAGCAGAAAAAGCAAGAGATCAAGGCAATCAAGTTTCGGGTCAAGGTCAGCGAGCACGACTACCAGACCAAGCTCAAGCACGTCCGGCGCTTCCTCGAGGACGGCCACAAGGTCAAGGTGACGATCATGTTCCGGGGACGGGAGATGGCCCACCCCGAGCTCGGCAAGAAGATCCTCGACCGGGTCGCCGAGGACCTCAAGGAGATCGCCACCGTGGAGATGCCGCCCCAGCTCGCCGGCCGCGACATGAACATGGTCCTCGCCCCCATCGCAAAAAAGTAGCGCGTGTGGTAGACTGGCGCGCGCTGCGTCCGGGCCAAAGACCCCAAAAGGGCGCCCGGCCAGCGGAGGTGCAACATGCCGAAGATGAAGACCCATAAGGGCGCCAAGGGGCGGGTCAAGATCACCGCCCGTGGCAAGGTGGTGGCCTATAAAACCGGAAAGCGCCACCTGAACTACAAGAAATCGGGTAAGACGATCCGGCTCAAAGGCAAGAAGTTCGTGCTCTTCAAGGGCGACGCCCGCAAGTTCCGGGTGCTCCTGCCCTACGACTGGAGGTAAGCGATGCCCCGTGCCAAGACCGGTGTCGTCCGTCGCCGCCGCCACAAAAGGCTCCTCAAGCGGGCCAAGGGGTTCTGGGGTCTTCGCTCGATCTCCTACCGGCGGGCCAAGGAGACCCTTTTAAACGCCGCCGAGCACGCTTACGCCGACCGCAAGAAGAAAAAGCGCGAGTACCGCAAGCTCTGGATCGCCCGCATCAACGCCGCCGCCCGGCAAAACGGGATGCGCTACTCCGAGTTCATGCACGGACTGAAGCTCGCCGGCGTGAACCTGAACCGGAAGGTGCTCGCCGACATCGCGGTGCGCGACCCGGAGGGCTTTAAGAAACTGGTCGAGGTCGCCGCCAAGGCGCGCGGCTAAAGATCGCAAAAACGCCCGCGCGGGGCACCCTCCCCGCGCGTATACTTTTTTCACCCGTGGCAGAGCTTTACGTCTTTTTCACCGCGATGGCCCCGGTAGTCGAGCTGAGGGGCGCGCTGCCCCTCGGGGTGGCCCTCGGGCTTCCCGTTTGGGAGGCGTTTTTTTGGTCGGTGCTCGGGAACCTGCTGGTGGTTCCCGTGTTGCTCACCCTCCTGCCCTGGGCGGTCCGCGAGCTCGAGCACCTTCCCCCCTTCAAGCGGGCCTGGGACGCCCTCGAGGCCCGGGTTCGCCTAAAAGGCGAAGCGAAAGTCCAGCGCTACGGAGCGCTCGGGCTCTTTCTTTTCGTCGCCCTGCCCCTGCCCGGCACCGGCGCCTGGACCGGGAGCGTGCTCGCGGTGGTGCTCGGGGTCAAAAAGCGCTATGCCTTACCCGCGATCTCTGCCGGCGTCATTACCGCGGGTGCATTGGTGGCGCTCGCCAGCGCGGGGGTGCTCGAAGGCCTTCGCTTCCTGGTAAGGTAGGCGCCGATGGAAGCGCTGGGGGTGCTTCTCCTCTTCCTCGCCTACTTTCTCGGTGCCCTGCCGGTGGGCTACTGGCTGGCGAAAAGGCTCTCCGGCGTGGACCCGCTCCTCGCCTCCACCTACAATCTTGGCCTCGAAAGCGCGCTTAAAAAACTAGGGGCCAAGGCCCTCTTCGCCGCCTTTGCCGCCGACTTCCTGAAAGGCTACCTCGCGGTCTACCTGATCTCCGGCTTCGGTCCCCCCTGGACCTTCGCCGCCGCCACCCTCGCCTACCTCGGACACCTCTACCCCTTCGCCTTCCTCGCCCCCCGGATGCCGCTAAGGGCCCGGGGCGCCGGGGTGCTCTTCGGTGTGCTCGCGGGGCTCTCGGTGGGGGGGCTCGGCACGCTCTACGCCCTGGTCCCCCTCGCCGCCGCCCTCATCGTTTATGCCGCCACCGGCTACGCCACCCTGGCGGCCCTCACCCTCGCCCTTACCCTCGCCCTAGTCGCAAGCTTTCTCCCCCTCGACCCCTTCAGCAAGGCGCTTTCCTGGGTGCTCTTTTTGCTCGCGCTCTGGCGCTACAAGGAAAACCTGGGGCGGATCCTCGAGGGCACCGAGCCGAGGCTCGGCGAGCCCCTTCCCCTCCCCGACGAGAAGACCGTGGTATGTGCCTTCATGATCCACCCCCTCACCCTCGCCGACTTCTGGCAGTCCCCTCGCTTTCGCTGGCTCCGCCCCCTGGTCGAGCGGGGCCTCATCCCGCAAACCTGGATCGAGCGGCTCGCCGAGCGCTTCCGCCCCATGAAGGTGGGGGAGATCCGCGGCGTGAAGACCGCCGACGGCCGTGAGATCCGCTGCTACCTGATCTCCGCCCCCCTCCTCCCCCACCAGATCGTGGAAAAGCCCGAGCTCGCGGTCCGGCGGGCGATCCAGGGGGCCCGGCTCGCAAAAGAGCTCGGGGCCACCGTGTTCGGCCTCGGGGCTTTTTGGAGCGTGGTGGGCGAGAAGGGGAAAAAGGTACAGGAGGCCGTTCCCGAGATCGAGGTCACAAACGGCGGCGCCCTCACCGCCGGCACGGTCCGGGCGGCGATCCCGAGGATCCTCGAGCGCTTCGAAAAAGAAGGCAAGAACCCAAAGGAAACCACCGCCGCGGTGGTGGGCGCCACCGGCGTGGTGGCCTTTGGCATCGCCCGCCAGATCGCCCCGCTCTTCGGCCGGATCATCCTGATCGCCCGCGATCCGGAAAGGCTCGAGAAGATCGCGAGAAGCTTAAAAAAGAACCTGGCTCGAAAGGGCGCCGGGACCGAGGTCGTCGCCACCACCGACTACGCCTGGCTCCAACAGGCCGACCTGATCTTCACCGCCACCAGCGACCCCGAGCCGGTCATCCGCCCCGAGCACGTCAAGGAAGGGGCCTGGATCTACGACGAGGGGGTACCCCCGGACGTGGATCCCGCGGTCAAAAAAATCCCTGGAGTGCGGGTGATCCCAGGCGGAGTGGTGCGGCTTCCCGGTGAGGCGAGGAGCACCCTCGACCTCCACTTCGGCGGTCCCGATCTGGTGCCCGCCTGCCTCGCCGAGACCATGATCCTCGCCGCCGAGGAGGCCTTTAAGCGAAAAAGCCTCGGCGGTGAGACGAAAAGCGAAAACATCCAGTACTTCGTCCAAGAGGCCGAGCGCCTGGGTTTTGAGATTCTCGACTAAACGGAACTGGCGTGCGCCCAAAGGCATCGCCTAGAATACGAGGGCAAGGAGAGGAGGCGGCATGCGGCGCTTGCTAGTGGCTCTTTTAGCCCTTTTAACCCTCGGCTACGCGGAAAAGACCTTCGTGGTCGCATACCAGGGCGGAGCGGTGACCCTCGATCCCCACATGCGGAACGAGACCACCACCCTGGCCTGGCAGCAACACATCTTTGAAACCCCCTTCTTCTATGACCCCGAAGGCAGGGTGGTTCCGGTCCTTGCGGAGAAAATCGAGCAGATCGACGAGAACACCTGGAAGCTCTACCTGAAAAAGGGCGTCAAGTTCCACGACGGCACCGAGATGACCGCCGAGGACGTGGCCTTCTCGATCCTGCGGGCGGCCACCCACGAGAAGTCCCAGATGAAGGGGTACGTGGGCAAGGTCTCGGAGGCAAAACCCCTTGACCGCTACACCGTCCTGATCAAGACCAAGGTCCCGGACCCGCTACTGCCTGCGCACCTCGACCACGCCGCGGTGGTCCCCAAGGCCTACTTCGAGAAGGTGGGCGAGGAGGGCTTCAACAAGCACCCCATCGGAACCGGTCCCTATAAGTTCGTCTCCTGGCTGAACGGCGACCACCTGAACCTCGAGGCCTTCGAGGGCTACTGGGGCAAGAAGCCCGACTTCAAGAGGGTCAAGCTGGTCAACATTCCGAACGGCGCCACCCGCGTCGCCGCCCTGCTCTCGGGCGAGGTGGACATCGCCGAGAAGGTCCTGCCCCAGGACTTCGCCCGGGTCGAGCGGTCCGGCGTCGCCACCGTCAAGCAAACCCCGGGCGTGCGGGTGATCTACATCGCCCTCGACTACTGGCGGGAGTACGGCTCGGAGGGGCTGCCGGAAGGCGCGAAGAACCCCTTCCTCGACCCCCGGGCCCGCAAGGCGATCTACATGGCGATCGACGCCGAGGCGATCGTGAAGAAGATCATGGGCGGAGCGGCCACCGTGGCCGAGCAGTTCCTCGCCCCCATCCACGAGGGTTACAACCCCGAGATCAAGCGCTTTTCCTACGACCCGAAGGCGGCGAAAAAGATCCTCGAGGACCTTGGCTACGGCGACACGAACGGCGACGGCTGGCTCGAGCTCCCCACCAAAGAAGGCGGCCGCGTCCCCTTCAAACTCCGCATCGACGCCCCCAACGACCGCTACTTAAACGACGCCCAGATCGCCCAGGCGCTCGCCAACATGCTCCGCAAGATCGGCATCCAGGCCGAGGTCAACGCGGTGCCCAAGAAGGTCTTCTTCCCCAACATGACCAAGGGCCACTTCACCATGTACATGGCCGGCTGGGGCTCGATGGACTCGATCAACACCGCTCTCTCGCTCTTCCACTCCAAGGACGAGTCGGGCCTCTACGGCCGCTTTAACCGCATGCGCTACCAAAACCCCGAGGTCGACCGATTGATCGAGGAGGCGGCCAGGACCTTCGATAAGAAAAAACGCGAGGACCTCCTGAAAAAGGCGATGTACATCGCCATGGTGGAGGACGTCGCCTACATCCCGCTGCACTACGAGAACGTGATCGCCGGCGTGCGCAAGGGCGTCCGCTTCACCCCGCGCCCCGACGAGTACCTGCACGCCTTCGCGGCAGAAAAAGAGTAACGCCATCCCAGGGCCCGGGCATGAGCCCGGGCCCCTTTTTCCCGAGCCATGCGCTACTTTTTCGTTCGCTTTCTGCAGATGCTCTTTGCTGTATGGGCGGTCGCCACCTTGGTCTTTCTCTTCCTCCAGCTCACCGGCGACCCCATGGAGCTCCTCGCCCCCGAGGACATGACCGAGGCCCAGGTCGAGGAGCTAAGGAAGGCTTACGGCCTGGATAAGCCGATCCACGTCCAGTACCTGGTCTACATGAAGAACCTGCTCCGGGGGGACCTCGGGGTCTCCTGGACCTCGGGGGAGCCGGCCCTCGCCCTTTTGGCCCAGCGCTTTCCCGCCACCTTAAAGCTCGTGCTGGTGGCGCTCGGGATCGCCATTCTCTTCGGTCTGCCCGGCGGGGTCTGGGCGGCGGTGCGGGCGGATAGCTTGGTGGACCGGGCGCTTCGCTTCCTCTCCGTGGTGGGAATTTCCGCCCCCACCTTCTGGATCGGCATCATGCTGATCCTGATCTTCTCGGTGACGCTGGGCTGGCTGCCCTCGGCGGGGGCCCAGTCCTGGAAGCACTACATTCTGCCGGGCGTGACGCTTTCCTTCTACCGCATCGCCCTCTTCCTCCGTATGATCCGCTCCACCATGCTCGACGTGCTCTCCCAGGACTACGTGCGCACCGCCCGGGCCAAGGGGCTTCCCGAACGCGTCGTGGTCTACAAGCACGCCCTCAGGAACGCGCTCATCCCCTTCGTTACCCTGGTGGGCCTCCAGTTCGGCCACCTGATGGCGGGCGCGGTGGTCACCGAGTGGATCTTCGCCTGGCCGGGGATGAACCGGCTCGCGCTGAACGCGCTCTTCACCGAGGACCGGCCGGTGATCCTCGCATTCGTGGTGCTCACGGCGGCGATCTTCGCCGCGGTGAACTTCGTGGTGGACGTGCTCTATGGCCTGATCGACCCGAGGGTGCGCTATGCGTAGGTTTCCCTGGTTGACCGCGCTCGTCCTTTTCGCCCTGGTGCTCTCGGCGATCTTCGCCCCCTGGATCGCCCCCCATCCGCCCTTAGAGGGCGACCTTCTTCGCCAGCACCTGCCGCCCGCCTGGCTCCCCGGGGGCGACCCCCGCTTCCCCTTGGGCACCGACGAGCAGGGACGCGACATCCTCTCGAACATCCTCTACGGCCTCCGGGTAAGCCTCTCGGTGGGGTTTTTCGCGGTGTTAATCAGCGTCTTCATCGGGGTTCCGCTCGGGCTTCTCGCCGGCTACAGCCGTCGGTTCGGGGAGATCGTGATGCGGGCGGTGGACGTTCAGCTTTCGATTCCCACCTTCCTGATCGCGCTGGTGGTGCTCGCGCTCTGGGGCTCAGGGCTTTTGAAGCTGATCCTGGTGATCGGGATCGTGGGCTGGGCGGAGTACGCCCGGCTGGTGCGGGGGGCGGTGCTCGCCGAGCGGGAGCGGGAGTACGTGCTCGCCGCCGAAGCCCTCGGGGTGCCGACCTCCCGGATTCTCTTCCGGCACATCCTGCCCAACGTGCTCTCGGTCGTCCTGGTACAGGTCTCGGTGGACGTGCCCCGGGTGATCCTGCTCGAGGCCACCCTTTCCTTCCTGGGGGTAGGCGTCTCGATCGAGACCCCCTCGATCGGGCTCATGGTGAAGCGGGGAATGGACTACCTCTTCTCGGGGGTCTGGTGGACAACGGTGCTTCCCGGGCTCGCGCTGATGCTGCTCGTACTCACCACCAACCTGCTCGGCGACTGGACCCGGGACGCCTTTGACCCCCGCCGAAGGTTGGTGCGCTCTTGAAGGAGCTGATCGCCTTCGCAAGGGAGTTAATCCGGATTCCAAGCCCCTCCGGGGCGGAGGGTGCGCTTGCCCGCCGCGTGGTCGCCGAGTTCGAACGGCTCGGCTACGACGAGGCCTGGATCGACGAAGCGGGAAACGCCCTAGGCCGCATCCGGGGGGAGGAGCCGGGCCCGGGCTGGCTCTTTTTGACCCACCTCGACCACGTGGATCCGGGCGATGAAACCGCCTGGCCCCACCCACCCTTTTCCGGCCACCTCGACGAGGCAGGGCGGATCTGGGGACGGGGGGCGGTGGACATCAAAGGGCCGCTCGCCGCCACCGTGTACCTGAAGGCCTTTTTGCCCAAGCGACCCCGGCGCGACGTCTTCGTGGCCAGCGTGGTCGAGGAGGAGCTCGGGGGCCGCGGCGCGGAACACCTGGTGAAAACCATGGGGGAGCGCTTTGGGGCGACGATCGTCGCGGAACCTTCAAATCTAGAAACAATGCACGGCCACCGCGGGGTCGCCCGGGTGCGGGTTCGGTTTTTCGGCCAAGCCCATCACGCCGCGCTCGCCGCCCCCGAGGAAAATCCCCACTGGGCGCTCGCCCGTTTTTACGAACGGCTCAGGGTAGCTCGAAAACCCACCCACCCGCTGCTTGGGGTCAGCCAGATCACGCCCACCGTGCTCTTCGCGGACACCCGAAGCCAAAACCGTACCCCAGGACGCATTGAGCTCATCCTCGACTGGCGCACGGTGGGGGAGTCACCTGAAGCGATGCGGGCCCTCCTCGCCGAACTCCTCCGGGGTCTTCCCGCAAAGGCCGTGGTGCCTGAACTGTGGGAACACGGAGAGCTTGAAAATACCCCAGGCTTCGTAACCCCTCCCGAACACCCCTTAATCAAGGCCCTTTTAACCGCCCGAAAACGGGTTCTGGGCAAGCCGGGCAGAACGTCGCTCTGGTTCTTCGCCACCGATGGGCGCTACACCGCGGCAGCGGGTATCCCCACCGCCGGCCTCGGGCCCGGCGACCCCAAGCTCGCCCATACCGAGGGGGAGTGGGTGCGGGCCGGGGACCTGGAGAAGGGGGCCCGGGTCTACGCAGCCTTGGCGGAAGGGCCGGTACCGCCGACCGACTGAAGCCGTGCGAGGCGCGTCCTTCTTCCGCGGGCTCGGACTGGTCTTCCTCGCCCTCGCCGCCCTGGGGGCGGTGCTTCCGGTGCTGCCCACCACCCCGTTCGTGCTGCTCGCGGCCTGGGCCTTCGCCAGGGGCGCGCCCGAGCGGCTACGAAGGCTCGAGGCGCACCCCCGGTACGGGCCGCTGCTCAGAGCCTGGCGGGAACGCGGGGCGATCCCCCGGCGGGCGAAGCGCCTTGCGACCCTGGTCATCCTCGCGAGCGCCCTATTCCTGGTGGGAT
Source organism: Thermaceae bacterium (assembly GCA_026989475.1). Lineage (GTDB taxonomy): Bacteria > Deinococcota > Deinococci > Deinococcales > Marinithermaceae > WFXV01. The sequence continues at coordinate 13,240 of JALSJG010000193.1, forward strand.
TCTCGGAGCTTCCGGCGGGCCTGCTCGCCCTCGCCCTGGCCCTGATGGCCTACGGCCTTTACTTCGTTCACCGCCGACCGGACGCCTAGCGGTGCAGTCTCACCACGTTGTTCACCT
>JALSJG010000194.1 GCA_026989475.1 Thermaceae bacterium
TGCGGGAGCGTTATACCGTGCTCACCCGCGAGCGCATCGGCGAGGACGAAGCCCGGCGGATCTTCGAGGAATACCTCTCCCCCGTCCGCTGGGCGCGGTAGAATAAACCCAGAATCCGGCCGCCCGCCGGGGAACGGAGCAGAGCGTGAGCATAACCGGCGCCCCGCGCTACCTCGCAAGCTTCCTGAACGGAGCCCGGCTCATCTACCAGGCCTCGCCGCTCCTGGCGGCGGGGTTTTTCCTCGTGCTCGTGCTCCAGGCCCTCGTTCCCGGCCTCACCGTGTTCGCGGTGGGCCGGCTGGTGGACGCCGCGGTCGCCTGGGAAACCCCGGCGCTCCGGTTCTGGGCCGGGGTCTGGCTCGCCATCCTGGTGGCGGACCAGATCCTCGGACCGGTGGCGGCGGCGCTCCAGGGTAACCTCAACGAGCGTCTCACCGCCTTCTTCAACGAGCAGCTGATGCGGAAGATCGCCACCTTCGAGGACCTGACCCCCTTTGAGGACGAGGCGTTTTACAACCGGGTGCAGCTGCTCCGCGAGCAGGCCTCCTACCAGCCCACCAACCTGATCATCTTCTTCGCCGCCACCTTCCGCGGGTTCGTGACCCTGATCCCGCTCCTTTTCGCGATGGCCACCGTGCTCTGGTGGGTTCCCCTCGCCCTGGTGGTGGCGGCGGTGCCCTACGCGCTGGTCTCGTTCAAGCTCCAGCGGGCGGTCTGGGAAACCCTGGCCCAGACCAACCCCGAGGCCCGCCGGATGGATTACGCCGGGCGGCTCCTGCTCGACCCCGCTTACGCGAAGGAGCACCGCCTTTACCGCAGCTTCGAGTTCTGGATCGGCTACTACCGCCGGCACTTCGCCAGGCTTCACCGCGAGATGCGCGCAGCCCGCTTCCGCCAGCTCCGGGGCAACCTGGCCTACGTCCTGGTGAGCGCCCTGGGGATCGCCGCCGCCCTTTTGGGCATGCTGGCCCGCCGCTCGAGCGCCGGGGAACTCGCCATGTTCCTCCAGACCCTCAGCTACCTGCAAAACACCCTGCTCATGCTCATCTCCGACGGGAGCATGCTCTACGAGTCGCTGCTCTACCTGGACGAGGCCCGGGCCTTCCTCGAGGAGGCGCCGGGGATCCGCCCGGGCGGGAGGGTGGTCATCCTGGAGCATCCTCCCCGCATTGCCTTCGAGAACGTGGGCTTCGTCTACCCCGACGGCCGCCGCGCGCTCACCGAGATCGCCTTCACCATCGAGCCCGGGGAGACGATCGGCCTGGTGGGGGAAAACGGGGCCGGAAAAACCACCCTGGTCAAGCTGCTCCTCCGCTTCTACGACCCCACCGAGGGCCGGATCCTTGTAGACGGCGTGGACCTTCGTGAGCTCGACGTGGAAGCCTGGCGTCGCCAGATCGCCGCCGTCTTCCAGGACTACGGGCGCTACGCGCTTACCGTCCGCGAAAACGTCACCCTCGCCGACCCCCCGCGGCTCGCGGACGCCGAGGGCGCCCGGCGCGCGATCGAGGCCGCGGGCGCGGGGGACCTCCTCGAAAAACTCCCGGAGGGCCTGGAGACCCCGCTTTCCAAGATGTTCGGGGGCACCGACCTCTCCACCGGAGAGTGGCAGAAGCTCGCGATCGCCCGGGCGTTCTTCCGGGAAAGCGCCAAGGTCATGGTCCTGGACGAGCCCACCGCCTCGCTGGACCCGATCCAGGAGGTGGCGGTCTTCGAGCGCTTCATCGAGCTCGGCGAGGGGCGAACGGTCCTGGTGGTGAGCCACCGGCTGGGCTCGGTGCGCCGTGCCGACCGCATCGCGGTGCTGGAGGGGGGCAGGCTCCGGGAGCTCGGCTCCCACGACGAGCTCCTGCGCCTCGGGGGCCTGTACGCCCGGATGTACGCCGCCCAGAGCGAGTGGTACCGCTAGCGCCCGCGGTACCCTGGGGCATGGC
>JALSJG010000195.1 GCA_026989475.1 Thermaceae bacterium
AAAGTATACGGGGAGGGTCTCCGCCCACCGGAGCCCCGCGGGGGCGATCGCGGCCCGCACCGCGTGCACCCGCACCCCTTCCCGCGCCGCCCGGGAAAGCGCTTCGGCGAAGCGGGGGTCGAAGGGGCAGGGGCGAAACGCCCGGCCGCGGGGGTGGAGCACGGCGAAGAGCAAAACGCCGCCGGCGCCCGCGAGCCCCTCGAGGTGACGCACCGCCCGGTCGCTGGGGGCATCGGGGAAGCAGGCCACCTCATCCTCGACGTGGGTCGCGGACTTCATCTCCAAGGGCACCGCCCGGCCCCCGACCTCCACCAGAGCGTCAAAGCGGCTCTCCCCCATTCGGGGCTGGGCCCTCAGGTAGCGGTACCCGAGGCGATCGAGGAGGACGGGTAGGGCCCGCTCGGCGTAGCCCGAGTCGAGGAGGACCCAGTCGGCCCCGTCCCGGGCCAGGAGGACCCGCCCGGCGGTGCGGGGGCTCGCTTTGGGCAGGTAGCGGAGAGGGGTCCCCGGGCGGAGGAAGCGAAGCCGCCCGGAGTTCGGCAGGTGGAGCCGGACCGCCCCTTCTTCCCCCTTGGCCCGGACCACGAAGCGGTTTTCCCGCTCCAAAAAGCGCGCCGGCCGGGTGGGGGGGAAGGCGCCGTCGGGTTCCATGCGTGCTATCCGCCGAGCAGGGGCTGCCAGCGCTCCTTCAGGTAGCCCTTCAGGAGTTTCCCGATATCGCGGCCCCACTCTGCGGGAAGCAAAAAATGAACCCGGGCCAGGTGCTGCCGCATCCAGGCCCCCACGCTCAACCGGTCGAGCGTCTCTAATCCCAAAGCCTCTTTGCCCTCCAGCAACCTCTTGGCCAGATTGCTCGGGCTACCACCGGGGCTGTAGTGCTGCACCTGAAAACGGGGACCGGATCGCGGACCGGCGTAAGCCACGTTGAGGAAAACGTTCCTATCGGGCCAGAAGAAGGCGAAGACCGCCTGCTTCCCTTCCGGTAAGGGCCCGGGCCGGTGAGGTGGGAGCAAAACCTCAACCACCACCTTCCCAGGATCGAACTCGGCAAAGAGCGGTCCGTACCGCTCGGCAAAAGCCTGCCACGCAGCTCGGGCCTCTTGCTCCAGATCGATCACGCTTCCTCGACCTCCTTCCCCACGAAGAAGGCGGTAAGCGACAACCTCTGCTTAACCTCCCGGGGGAGACGGCGCCAGAGGTTTCGGAACTGAGGCAAATCCGGGAAAGCCACGCTGTACCGGTCCGCGCGATCCCCCATACGCAGCAAGATCTCCCCGAGGACGTTGAGAAAGTAGTTCACCCGCATGGGAGGATAGCGCCCCGGCCCCTTTGCCTCGATGATCCAGCGGACACCCTCCTTGTACGCCACCAGGTCGGGACCGTGTCGCTTACCGTAGCGGACCTCGACCTTCCACCCCTGACGGCGTAGATATCCTTCCAAACGCTCCTTGACCTCATCCTCACTCGCCGGGGAAATGGTGGTTTCAGAAACGCGGGCGGCGGCGCCCATGCCGCGGGGATACAGGCGATACACCCCATCTTGCACGCGCTCGAGCTCCCCGCGCCGGAGAAGACCCAGCACCACCTGCCGGAGATGCGGGTAGCGCACTCCCAAGCGGCGCGCCGCCTCGGCCTGAGCGATGCCCGGTTCCTTCTCCACCAACCTCAATAACCGTTCGGCCAGGGTTACCCTGACCACCCCCTCGGGCTCCTCCGCGGGTACTCGCCTTGCATGAGGCGCCGCTCCACCCCCCGGGCCACCGCCTGGATCCATCCCCGCTTCCAGGCCCGGCCCACGACGGTCCCCCAGTAGCCGTCGTGCCTTTCAAAGCGGATGAGGTAAAGCAAGGCTTCGAGCAACCGGCAAAGGGGCAGGCGCATCAACTCCTCTTCCGAACGCTCGAGATCCTCGGGGCCGCGCTCGTAAAAACCCCCGTCGCAGAACCACTGCTGATCACCAATGTCATCTCCGAGGAAGAGCATCAAGCGATAGAGTCCTGGAGGCATGGGGTCGTCCGCGGAGCACCGGCCCGCGATCCGGGCAAACGCCTTGAGGCGGTCCAGCGCCTTCATCCGTCCCCAGCGGTACGGGGTCCCCTTGAAACTCACGCCCAGGATCTCAGCGGGTGGGATCGGTCCCGGTTTCCAGTAAAGGTAAACCTTCGAGTCTTTATCTAGCGGAATAAGGATAATCCCTACCACCTCCCCAACTATTATACCAAAACTTCCTTCAAAAGTCAAGACTATATTTGAAAGCCAGGTCTATATATCAATATCTATATCTAGAAAGCCTCCAGCGCCGGTTGCCCCCCGGCCCTTGCGCACTATGATTGGGCCATGCGGGGAATCTCCAAGCGCGTACGGGCCCTGAAGCCCTCCTCCACGGTGGCGATGAACGCCAAGGCGCTCGAGCTCCGCCGCCAGGGCGTGGACGTGATCGCCCTCACCGCCGGCGAGCCCGACTTCGACACCCCCGAGCACATCAAGGAGGCCGCCTGGCGCGCCCTCAAGGAGGGCAAAACCAAGTACACCCCCCCGGCCGGCATCCCCGAGCTAAGGGAGGCGCTTGCGAGAAAGTTCGAGCGGGAAAACGGCCTTTCCTATACCCCCGACGAGATCACCGTGGGGGTCGGCGGCAAGGGGGTGCTCTATAACCTCTTCCAGGCCCTTTTGGACCCCGGCGACGAGGTCATCCTGATCGCCCCCTACTGGGTCTCCTACGCCGCCCAGGTGGAGCTTGCCGGGGGTGCGCCGGTGGTGGTGCAAACCGAGGCCGAAAAGGGCTTCGTCCCCGACCCCGAGGCGGTCGCCGCCGCCGTGACCCCCCGCACCAAGGCGCTGGTGGTCAATAGCCCCAACAACCCCACCGGAGCGGTCTACCCCGAGGAGGTGCTTAAGGCGCTCGCCGAGCTCGCCGTAAAACACGACTTCTACCTCGTCTCGGACGAGATCTACGAGCACCTGATCTACGAGGGCACGCACTTCTCCCCCGGCCGCGTCGCCCCCGAGCACACGATCACGGTGAACGGCGTGGCCAAGACCTACG
>JALSJG010000196.1 GCA_026989475.1 Thermaceae bacterium
GCGGTGGTGGACACCTGGTGGCAGACCGAGACCGGGGGGTTTTTGCTCACCACCCTGCCGGCCACCGACCCGATGAAGCCGGGGAGCGCGGGGCCCGCCCTGCCCGGGATCTACCCGGTGATCTACGACGAGATGGGCCGCGAGATCCCGCCGGGGGCGGGCAGGGCCGGGAACCTCTGCATCCAAAACCCCTGGCCGGGCCAGTCGATGGGGATCTGGGGCGACCCCGACCGGTTCGTCCAGACCTACTATCTGCGCTACAACAAAAACCCAAAGAGCACCGACTGGCGCGACTGGCCCTACTTCACCGGGGACGCCGCCACCCAGGCCGCCGACGGGTACTACCGCATCCTCGGCCGGGTGGACGACGTGATCAACGTCGCCGGCCACCGGCTTGGGACCAAGGAGCTCGAGTCGGCGGTGCTCAAGGTACCCGAGGTTGCCGAGGCGGCGGTGGTGGGGGCGCCGGACGAGCTCAAAGGGCAGATGCCGGTGGTGTTCGCTTCCCTCCACCCCGGCAAGGAGGCCGAGGAAGAAGCGGTCCGCGCGAGGATCGCCGCCGCCATCGAGGAGAACATCGGCAAGATCGCCCGCCCCAAAGCGGTCCACATCGTCCCCGACCTGCCCAAGACCCGATCGGGCAAGATCATGCGGCGGATCCTGGTGGCGATCGCGAGCGGCCGGGATCCCGGGGACGTCACCACGCTGGCGAACCCCGAGATCGTCGAGGCGATCCGGAGCCTAAGCTAAAAAGGGGCGGGGCCAGGGGCCCCGCCCCCAAATGCACCCCTCGCTAGTTCAGCTCCTCGAGCCAGATCTCCTCGAACATCTCCCGGGCGGCCTCGAGGGTGATCTCGAGGGCCTGGGCCACCTCCTCGGCGAGGAGGTTCATCGCCCGGCGGAGGGCCTGGCGGTCGAGATCGGGGAGGCCGCGCTCGAGCTCCCAGGCCCTGAGCTGCCCCGCCAGCACCGCGATCCGGTAAGGGTCGCCCTCGGCCAGGATCTCGGTCACCCGGCGGTGGCGGGCCGCCCACTGCTTGGGCAAAGTGAGCCGCCCGTTCTTGAGGCGCTCGAGGATCTCCGGCACCTCCTCCCGCGAGAGGGCCGGGCGCAGGCCGACGTCGGCGGTGGAATCCACCGGCACGAAGGCCTTGGAACGGGTCCCCGGAAACTCGACCTGGTAGTAGGCCCGGCCGACCCCGCCGACCTTGCGGCGGGCAATCCCGGCGACCACCCCCACCCCGTAGGGCGGGAGCACGACCTTATCCCCTGGACGGTACTCCCTCACGGCTTTGCACCCACTCCCTTCCGGAAAATCTCCACCAACTGGTCGAGGTAGGCCTCGCGGTCCACGGGAAGCTGAGGCGCGCAGCCCAGCGCCGAGATCGTCGCCGCCACCAGCGCGGGATCCAACCCCTCGCGGAGCTCGCCGCGGGCGATCCCACTCTGGACGAAGTCGGTGAGGATGCGGTGGTAGCGCTCGTGCAGCCCGGTGAGCCAGGCCTTTTTGGCCTCACCTTGGGCGACCTCGGCGGCCACCGCAGCCCAAAGCCCCCGCCACTCGTCGACGAAAGCGAGCCGACGGGCGAGGAGCTCCCGGAGCCGCTCGAAAAACGGCCGGTCCTCGGTGAGGATCGCCTCGGCGTCGGCGTAGAACTCCGTCGCCCGGTGCTCGACCAGCGCCTTCAAGAGCTCCCGCTTGTCGCGGAAGTAAAGGTAGACGGTGCCCTTTCCGATCTCGGCGGCGCGGGCTACGTCCTCGATCTTGAGTCCGCCAAGCCCCTGGTCCCTCAGCACCCGGATGGTGGCCTCGAGGATCGCGCGTCTTTTCCCTTGGCTCCGGGTCGCGAGGGCCACGAATAAAACCTTACCATATCCCTTTGGGTTTTGTATGAGAAACCCTTCATAATCGCCATTTTTCCCGTATACATCAGGATAAATTTAGGGTCGGCGGGCGGCGCGGTGCATGCATAAAGATGCATATTCCTGCGCGGTAAAATACCAAGGGGAGATGCGAGCACTCGGAGGCTACCTCCTCACGGGAGGCGGCGACCCCCTCACCGGGGAGTTCAAGGGGCTCGAGCACGAGCGGCTCTTCGCCGCCAGGGGGCGGGTCGTCTTCCTGGTGGACCCCGCGCTCGCCGAGGCCGCCGCCGCCTGGCGGGAGGTCTACATCCGGGGGCTTGGCGCTCGCGCCACCGGGATCGTCGTGCTGCGGGGGCGCGCCACCGCCCACGACCGAACGCTCGCACAAAAGCTTGCCCAGGTTCCCCTGGTCTGGCTGGCCGGGAGCGAACCCGGGCGCATCCTTGCCGACCTCAAGGATACCCCCCTTGCCCGGGCGCTCTCTGCGGTGGTGGCCGCGGGCGGCACGGTGGGCGCGTTCGGCGCTGCGAGCGGCCTGCTCGGCGCCACCGCGGCCCTTATCCGCGGGGAAAGGTTCGCCTTCGACTACGGCCTTGCCCTTCTATCCGGGGTGGTCGCACTCCCCGAATTCGACCGGCCCGCGGCCTTCGAGGCCCTCGCCGAGGCCACCGCCGCCCAGCCCGACCTGGTGGGGCTTGGGCTGCCCCGCGGGGCGGCGGTCTGGATCGACGCCCGGGGCGAGGGCCGGGTCCTCGCCGGGCGCGCAGCGAGGCTCGTCGCCACCGGCGCCCGGGTGGAGGGGGCGAGCCTTCTCGGGCTCTCGGTGGACCTGCTCGCCGCCGGCGCGCGGTTCCGGGTCCCGGTCTACCAGTCCGGGGCCTAGACTGGGGGCGTGCTCGAGGACTTTGCCTTCGGCGTCTGGACCGACCCCGAGGCCGCCACCGGCCTCACCGTGATCCGCTGCCCCGCCGAGGGCTGCATCGCCTCGGCGAGCTTCCTGGGCCCCGCGCCGGGCACCCGGGAGGCCGCGCTCCTCGCCCCCGAGAAGCCGGTGGAACGCCTCCACGCCCTGGTCTTCACCGGTGGCTCGGCGCTCGGGCTCGAGGCGGCGAGCGGCGTAGCCCGCCGTCTGGCCGAGGAGGGGATCGGCCATCCCACCCGGGCGCGCCCGATTCCCATCGTGGCGGCGGCGGTGCTCTACGACCTCCTCCTCGGCGCGCCCCGCTGGCCCGACCTCGAGGCGGGCTATCAGGCGGCCGTGAGCGCCCGGCCGGGCCCGCCCCCCGAGGGCCGGGTGGGGGCGGGAGCCGGAGCCAGCGCCGGGAAGTACCGCGCTCCCGTGCCCACCGGACAGGGCTACGCCTTGCTCGAGGAGGCCGGGGTGCGGGTCGCGGCGCTCGCCGTCCCCAACCCCGTGGGGGACGTCTACGACCTGACCGGCGGCCTGGTCGCCGGCCACGGCGAACCCCGTCCAGAGCCCGGCGCCCCCATGGAAAACACCACCCTGGTCGCGGTTTTGCTCGAGGCCAGCATCGAAAAACCCCAGGCGAAGCTCCTCGCCGACGCCGCCCAGGCCGCGATCGGCCGGGTCGTCCGGCCCTCCCACACCCCCTGGGACGGGGACGCGAGCTTCGTCCTCTCCACCGCCCGCGGCCCCGAGGCACCCCTCGGGCTGCTCGCGGTGCTGGTGCAGGAAGCGGTGGCGGCGGCGATCGTGCGCGCGGCTAGAGCCGGCGAAGGAGCGGCTCGGGGCCCCTGACCCGGGCCCTTCGCGCGGTCTCCGAAACCGGCTTTAGCACCACCTCCACCGCCTCCGGGAAGTCCTCCCGCCGACCCCACTCGACGGCGGTGAGCCGGGCCTCCTCCGTGCCCTCGAAGAGGCCCAGGTTAAAGGCCATCCCCGGTTCGGGGAGGCGGTAGAGGTCGGCGTGCAAGAGCGGCCCCTCCGGGGTGGGGTAGACGTGAAGGAGGGTATAGGTGGGGCTGGTCACCCGCCCGGTAAACCCGAGGGCCCGGGCGAGGTAGCGCACGAAGGTGGTCTTCCCGGCCCCGAGCGGCCCGGAAAGGAGCAGGACCGAGCCCCTGGGTAGCGCCCGGGCGAGGCGTGCCGCGAGCTCCCCGGTAGCGTTTTCGTCTTTGAGCTCGAAGACACGCTCCACGGCTAGCCGAGCTCTTGCTCCAGGGTCTGGATCAGCTTCGAGAGCAGGGGCTTTTCCGCGAGCAGCGCGAGCTCGCCGTCGGGGTAGAAGGCGAGCAAAAAGACGTGCTCGGGTAGGTAGAGGGTCGCGAGCCGCGCCCGGCCGGCGGACTCCACCTCTTCCTTAAAGGCGGCGAGGAGGGCCGGGTCTACCGGCAGCTCGCCCTCGGCATCCCTGCCCAAGAAGGCCGCGGCGAGAACCCCCCGACGTCGGAAAGGCGCGAGCCGATCACGGGCCCTTTGCGTTTCGGGCTCGTCGAAAACCCCCAACAAGGCCTCGAGCCGATCGACGCCGAGCTCGCGGGCGAGCTCCTTGGCCGCCCGGTACTCCTCGGCAAGCTGGGTTAGCAGTGGCTCCGCCTCGGAAAGCGCCTGGTCCAGCTCCAAAAGCCCCTCGGTGCCGAGCCGGTCGAGCCGGGCAAACCCCTGCTCCAAAAAACCCATCATCGCCCCCAGTCGGCTCCGGGTCTCGCCGGTCATCCCCTTGTAGCGGGCGAAGCCCTCGGTGAGCCGGGCATAGCGATCGGCAAGGCGCTTGCGGAAGGCCTCGCGCCGGTCCTCGAGGGCCCTCAGCTCGGCCTCGAGCGCCTCGAAGTCGGGGAGCTTCTCGGCGAGCCGTTCCTCGGCTTCCGCGAGCCGGGCGAGGAAGGTCTCACCCCCAAGCCCCAGATAGCGCTCGGCCTCGGAACGCATCCGCGCGAGCCGGGCCCGGGCCCGGCGGCGCCCGGCCTCCACCCCCTCCTCGACCTGGGCAGCCAGAACGGAAAGCGGCGGGAACCGGCCCTTTTCCAGCTCGGCCTCGGCCTGAGAAAGCGCCGGAAGCGCAAGGCCGAAACGCTCAGCCCGGAGCTTGAGCCGCTCGAGCTCCCGGGCCGCGCGGTCCCGGGCCTCGGCCTCGAGCCGGGCGATCGCCGCCTCGGCCTCGTCGAGATCCCCGGCCTCGAGGGCGGCCTCGGCGACGGCACGGCTCTGCAAGAGTTCGGGTAGCTCGGGGAGCGCCCGGAGCCGGGCGGCGAGCGCCTCAGCCCGGTCGGAGAGCGCCGCCGGCAACCTGCTTTTGAGCTCCTGGTAGAGGGCCTCCTCCACCTCCCCAGCTTCCGCCTGGGCCAAAAGGCGCTCTAAATCCTCGGCCAGGCGGGGGTAGCGGGCGGCGTCGAGCCGGGCGCGGGCCTCCTCGGCGAAGGCCCGGGCCTCCTCGGCCAGGCGCCGGGCCTTTTCCTCGGCCTCCTTCCGCGCCCGGGCCCGGCGCAAAAGGGCCTCGGCGGCGCGCTCGAGCTCAGAGAGCCCCTCCGGCACCACGCCCGTTTTGAGGGCCTCCTCCACCGCCTGCAGCTGGGCCCAAAGCCCCGCCGCCGGCTCCCCCTGGGCCTCGGCCTCGCGGAGCTTTTCCGCCACCCACTCAAACCGGGCCCGGGCCTCGGCGAGGATCTCCCCTTCGGCTTCCCGGAGCGCGGCCTCGAAGTCCTCCAGGGCTTCGCCCAAAAGCTCCCCTTGCTCGTGGCGGGCGAGCAGTTCCTGGTAGCGCTTTGCCCAGGGCTCCCGGGCGATCACCGCGGGGTAACGTTCGGCCAGGGCCTTGAGCCGGTGCGCCTCCCCCGCCCGCTCGATCGCGCGGATCTTGTCCTGTTGCTCGGGGGGCAGGAGCTCGAGGTCGAGCTCGAGCGGCTCGTCCTCCTCGATCATGACCAGCAGCTCCTCTTCGTTCGTCGCTTCGACCACCGAGGATTCCACCAGCTTCAAGAGCTCGCTCGCGAGCGCCCGGGCGTGCTCCAGCTCGGCGCTGGCGAGAATGCGCTCGGCGTGGGCGGCCTTGATCTGTTCGATCAACGAGGCGAGACGCTTGACCTTGCGCCCTCCGGCCTTCTTGACCCGCTCGTAGTAAGCTTCGAGCTCACTGATCCCCCGCGCTTGGTGCACGAGCCGGCTCTCGAGCTTCTCCTCCAGGGCCGCCACCACCGCCCGGGCCTCGGCGGCCGCCTCCGGGTCCCACTCCGCCCGGAGGCCCCCCACCAGCCGGCGGAGCCTTTGCACCTCGGGCCAGTCGATGTAGAGGCTGAAGGCCTTGAGGGCGCGCTCGAGCTCGGCGAGCTCGGCTTCCTCCCCGCCGCCCGAAATCCGCTTTAATAGCTCCTCCACCCGGGCCCGGGCTTCCGCCGCGGGCATCCGCCGCGCGAGCTCGGGGTAGACGACCCGCTTCAGGATGCGCTCGAGGTCGGCGTCGCCCAGGGCCTCGGGGGGCTTTCCCGCCCGGCGCAGGGCCTCTTCGAGAAGCGGCTCGGTCCGCTCCTTCAAAAGGGGCCTCAGGGCCTCGGCCAGCGCGGCGTAGCGACTCATTGCCCTATGATAGCCGGCGCTGCGGCGTCGGTTCGGGCAAAAGAAACCCCACGCTCACCACGAAGCGGATGGCGTCGTCCACCCCGATCTCGAGGGGGACGAGCTCCGACTCCGGGACCACCAGCAAAAACCCCGAGGCCGGCACCGGGCTGGTGGGGACCACCACCACCACGTGCCCCTCGGGTAAGGGCGGAAGCCTCCCGGCCACCGGCTGCACCACGAAGCAAAGGGCGTAGCTCCCCCGCCGGGGGTACTCGATCAACGCGGCGCGGGAGAACTGCAGCTCGCTTTTGCCGAAAAGGCCCCGGGTGATCTGCTTCACCGCCCGGTAGATGTCCCCCACCAGGGGCACGAGCTCGAAGGCGCGCTCGAGCGCCTCCACCGTGCGCCGCCCCACCCAGTTCGAGACCAGCATGCCGAAGAGCACCACGAGCATCACCGCGAGGGCGATGCCAACAAGCGGCACGAGGGGCTCGAGCCCGGGGGGAATCGAGAGCCCGAGAAGGTCGAGAAGCCCGCCAAAGAGCCAAAGCGCCTGGCGGTAGACCCAGGCGAGGATCCACAGGGTGACGAGCAGCGGCAAAAGCGCCGCCAGCCCCGCGAGGAAGTAGCGCTCGAGCCTCATGGCAGGACCTCCAGGTCAAAGACCCCAAAGCGGTAGCGGAGGACGACCCGGCGCCGCGCCCCTTCCCGCTCCACCCACATCCGGGCCTCGAAGAACTCGGGCGGGCGCTCGGTGAGGCGGAGCTCCACCACCCGGTAGCCGAGGTCGGCAAGGGCCCCTTTCAGCCAAAAGAGCACCCGCTCGAAGGACTCGGGCGAGGTGAACCGGCTCTGGCTCGCCGCCCCCTGGTAGCGCTGGAAGAGGATCACGCTCCCCTCCGGAGCCGCGAGGCCCAGCTCGGGGTTTAAAAGGATCC
>JALSJG010000197.1 GCA_026989475.1 Thermaceae bacterium
ACCGATCGAATTCGCCCGGACGGTAGCCGCATCTACCTGCTTTCCTACCCCGCCCAGCCGGGCAGTGAGGTGGTCTACCTGGAGCACGGCGGGCGGCGGATCCGTCTCGAGCGTTTTCGCGACTACAGCCTCGATCCCTTGAGCGCAACCCTCTACCTCGCGCGTCCCCTCTGGCCTACCGACGACGCGCTGAATCCCCAGCTCCTGGTGGTCGAGTACGCGCCGATCGCGGCCCCCCGCGACGCGGTGGCGCTGGGTCTGGACGCGGGATATCGCTGGGGTCCTTTTGGACTCCGCGCTTCCCTCACCACCCGTGATCTGGGTAGGAGCCTCGATTACGCCCTCGAGCTCCGTTACCGCGCGGAGGAGCTGGCGGCGGCCCTTCACTACCGCCGTGCCGCGGGGAGGAATGAGGCCGGTTTAACGGCGGACGGAAGGAGCGGGCCCTATCGTGCCGAGGTCAACCTCAGCTACGGGGATACCCTGACGGGCTGGGGGCGGCTGGCCGCCGAGCTCACGAGGGACGATCGGTTGGCGCTGGAACACGAGGGCAACCAGCGACACAACGAGTCCCGTTTGCTCTACGAGCGGGTGTTCGAGCCGGGGATCATCGCCGGGCTCGGGGTCGGTTACCGCTGGGAGACCGCGAGCGTTGCCGGGCTGGCGAGGGCGGGGGTAGAGCGGGACGGCGTCCGGTTCAACCTGACCCATAGCCAGCCCTTCCGGGGACCGGCGCGCACCTCCGTCCGGGCGAGTCAGCGGCTCGATCCCAACCTGACCCTAAGCGGGGATCTCGCCTACGTCTGGGGGCAGGGGCTCGAAGGCGTACTGCAACTCGATCAGCGGCTCGGGGATGCGAATCTTGCCCTCGCCTACCGCCTGCCCGGGGCCTCCGGCGAGGGCAACCGGGCGCGTTTCGGCGTGCGGGCACCCTGGCCGCTGAGCCCGAACCTTGCCCTGGATCTGAACGCCGGTGCAAGCTACGACCTGAACCGTGCCGAGCACCAGCTCGGCCTGGGCGTGGGCTTGCGGTACCGGAACGCGGGGCTGGTGGCGAGCCTCGGTGCGGACGGTGCCATCGGCAGTTACGGAGCGAAACTCGGGTTCCGGGGTGGAGCGGCGGGGATCCTGGACGACCGGCAGGCGCTCTCGGTGGACGCCGGTTTGCAGCTTCTGCCCGAGCTAAGGGGGCGCTTCACCGCGGCCTACGCCTACCGTGGCGAGGGACTCCAGGTACTTACCTATCACCGCTACCGCACCGACCCGGTAGAGGAGCTCGAGGGGGAGCTCGCCGCCGCCTGGCACCCCACCCTGTCCTTCCAGCTGAGACCGAGCGCGGCCTACCGGGTTCGCTTCCAAGATCCCATGGCGAGCACCTATCAAATCGGTCTAGGGCTGAACCGTTACTTCACCCGCAGGTTTGGCTTGGGCGGGGGCATCTACTACGTCTGGCAGCCCGGAACGGGTCGGGACGCGCTGGCTTATAGCCTCGAGGGAAGCTTCCGGCTCGTCGACCCCATCTGGCTTAACCTGGGCTACACTTTCGGCGGTTTCGAGGGGCTTACCCCGGAGTCGCAGCCGGGGGTGTACCTGCGCGTGGATTTCTTTGGCGGGTCGCTGGACCGCTAACCTAGACGGGGGCCGGTGGCCCCCGTCTAGGACCGCACTTCGTTACCGAAGAAGAGGGCGATCTCGCGGGCGGCGTCCTCGGCCGAGGCCGAGCCGTGGATGACGTTCTCGTCGATCGAGGTGGCGAAGTCGCCTCGAATCGTGCCGGGGAGGGCGTCTTTGGGGTCGGTGGCCCCCATCATCTTGCGGAGTTCCTTGATGACGCCGTCGCCCTCGAGCACCATCGCCACCACCGGCCCCGAGGTGATGTACTCGATCAGGGGCTTAAAGAAGGGCTTCTCCCGGTGTTCGGCGTAGTGC
>JALSJG010000198.1 GCA_026989475.1 Thermaceae bacterium
CGAGGTAGCGCTCCTCGTCGAAGACCCCGTAAGTGGGCAGGAAGACCTTGCGGTGCAGGTGCAAAAGCCCCCGCCCCCCGAGCTCGAAGTAGGCGGCGGCGTTGTAGTAGGCCCCCTCGCGCTCGTCTTTTTCGTAAAACCCGATCACGAGGTCCAGGGGGCCCTCCCAGACCCGGCGGCGGATCGCGTCGAGCCGCGCGCCGAGCGCCTCGACCGAAAGGGCGAGCTCCCTTACTCCACCTTGGAGGAAGTACCCGGTGGGGTAGGCCTCGGGGAGGACGACGACCCCGGGCGCGTCCTCGGCGAGCTCGGCGAGGGCCGCCTCCAACCGGGCGAGGTTCTTTTGGACCTGTCCCTTCTCGGGGGCGAGCTGGAGCACCGCGTGCCGGACCATGGGCCCAGTCTATCGCGGTATAGTGGGGAAAAAGAGAAAGGAGGCGGCGATGACCATCAAGCAGCTGCTCGACAAGAAGGGCCGCCAGGTCCACACCATCGGTCCGGACGAAAGCGTCTTCGAAGCGATCCGCCGCATGGCCGAGCTCGGGATCGGGGCGCTGGTGGTCACCGAGGGTGAAAAGCCGGTGGGCATCGTCACCGAGCGCGACTACGCCCGGAAGGTGATCCTAAAGGGCCGCTCCTCGAAGGAGACCCCGGTGCGGGCGATCATGAGCGAGAAGCTGATCTACATCCGGCCGGAGCAGACGATCGAGGAAGCGATGGCGATCATGACCGAGAAGAAGATCCGGCACCTGCCGGTGATGGAGGAGGGCAGGCTCGCCGGGATCATCTCGATCGGGGACGTGGTCAAGGCGATCATCGAGAACCAGCAGTTCGTGATCGATCAGCTTACAAACTACATCCACGGCGACCGCTCGTAAAAACCGCCCTAGGGAGCGTTCCAAGGACCCCCGAGATGGGGGTCCTTATGCGCCTTTCTTGTGCTAGAATGGGTTCGCGTGGAGGATCGAACGGCTATAAACAAGCGCGAAGTTTTGGAACAACTGATATCCGAGCTGCGGGCCGCCCTACCCGAGATCCAGGGCGCGGTGGTCGCCTCCGCCGACGGTCTTCCCATCGTGGCCCAGGCCGAAGACGCCGCCCGGCTCGCGGCCATGGCCGCCACCGCCCTGGGCCTCGGGCGGCGGATCGCCGAGACCACCCAGCTCGGCCCCCTGGCCGAAACCCTGGTCCGCGGCCGGGACGGGTACGTGGTGGTCTACGCCGTGGGGCAGCGGGGCGTGCTGGCCCTGATCGCCCCCGCCCAGGTCAACCTGGGGCTTTTGCACCTGGAGGCCCGGAGCATCGCCGAGCGCATGGCGGAGGTACTGGGATGAGCGAAAAACCCACCCACGACGCCCTCGACTTCGACGCCATCGCCCAAAAGGCGCTCTCCGACATGCCGCCCGGAACGCGCTTTTCACAAAAGGACGCCGAGGTCATCCGGAAAAACGCGGAGGCCCTTTTGCCCCTGCACGAAAGCTTCGTCAAGGGCTTTTACGACATGCTCTTCGCCCACGAGCCCACCCGGGCGGTCTTCGAGGAGGGGGAGCGGGCGGAGCGGGAAAAGACCCTTGCCCAGTTCTACGAGCGCGTGATCCGCGGCCCCCACGACGGCAACTTCTTCGCCTGGCTCGCCTTCGTGGGGCCGGTCCACGTGGTGCGGGGGGTGACCAACCCGATGATGCTGGCGATGCTCGGATACCTGGTGGAGTTCGTCCGCGAGCGCTCCCGCACCCTACCCGACCACGAGGCGCTGGTCGGCGCCTTCACCCGGCTCGCCGCCACCCTGGGGGCGATCATCGCCTACGGCTACGAGATGGCCTGGAAGAAGGCGCTCGAGCACGTGGTGGGGATCCCGCCCGCCCTGGCCGAGCGGGCGGCCCGCGAGGAGGCCACCCGGC
>JALSJG010000199.1 GCA_026989475.1 Thermaceae bacterium
GGGTTTGCCGAGGAGGGGCTCCGGCGGCTTCGCTTTTTCACCGACCCCTGGACATTGATGGAGCGGGCCGGGCGGGCGCCGCTTCCCCCGTACATTCGTGCGGAGGTGCCCTTCGAGCGCTACCAGACGATCTTCGCGAAAACCCCGGGCTCGGTGGCGGCGCCCACCGCCGGGCTGCACTTCACCGAGGCGCTCATTACTCGTATCCGGGAAAAGGGCGTTTTGATCCGTTACCTCGAGCTCCACGTCGGTCCCGGCACCTTCCGCCCGGTGAAGGGCCGGATCGAGGACCACCGGATGCACGAGGAGGTGTACTTCATCCCCGAGGAAACCGCTGGGGCGGTGAACGCCGCGCTCGCCGAGGGGCGGCGGGTGGTGGCGGTGGGCACCACCGTGGTCCGGGCGCTGGAGTCGGCGCAAGGTGGGAGCGGGGTAAAGCCCGGCGAGGGGCGGACCCGGCTTTTCATTCGGCCCGGTTTTCGTTTTTCTGTCGTCGGGGCGCTTCTTACTAACTTCCACCTGCCCCGCTCGACGCTTCTGATGCTGGTGGCGGCGTTCGCGGGGTACGAGCGCACGATGGCGGCCTACCGCGAGGCGCTGGCCCGGGGCTACCGCTTTTACTCCCTAGGCGACGCGATGTTCATCGACTAGAGCTCGGCCCGGTAGCGGCGGCGCTCGGCCTCGATCTTTTGCTGGAGCTTTTGGATCTCCCTTAGGAGTTCGGCGCTGACTCCCTCCGCGAGCCGCGCCTTGAGCTCGGCCAGGCGGGCGCGGTGGTAGCCCTCGCGCAGCCGGGCTAGGGCTTTCTTGAGGGTGCGCTCGAGCTCCCCCGGCTCCGGCGGCGCGGCCAAGAGGAGACGCTCGAAGAGAATCCCGCCCTCCTCCCGCTCCAAAAGCCGCTGGCGGATTCGCCGGGGATCGTATAGGGAATCTCGGGCCAGGGCGAAAAACTCGGCCAAGAAGCTCTTTTCCGGGGGATCCACCTCGCCCTCGACAAAGCGCGCCCAGTAGCGGAGGGACTCGGGGGGCAGGGAGAGCAACAGGGCCACGACGTCGAGCTCAAGGGGCAGCACCCGGTCGGTGCTTTGCCGCGGGCTTGCGCCCGCGACGTCGGCGGCGGTGAGCTCGGCCCGGTCCTTTTTTCGCCGGCGGCGGGCGATCAGCTCCTCGAGGGCCTCGGGGAGGAGGCCGAGCTTTTCGAGGATGATTGCCTTCAGGGCCTCGGCCACCGGATCGAAGGGCTCGGCGTCCAAAAGGCGGGGCAGCAGGGCCTCGAGCACCCGGCGCTTCCCCTCGGGGGTCCTCAGATCCACTCCCCGGGCGGCCTCCTCGAAGCGAAAAGCCACCTCGGAAAGGGCGTTTTCAAGTGCTTTTGCAAAAAGCTCCCGGCCGTCCTCCCGGAGCAAGAGGTCCCCGGGGTCCAGCCCCTCGGGGAGGAGGGCGGCGCGGACGTGGAAGCTTCGTACCACGTCGAGGTCGAGCCCGGCCAAGGTGGCCTTGCGCCCGGCCTCGTCGGCGTCGAAGGCGAGGTAAAGGTCGGTCACCCCGAGCCGCTTCAAAAGGAGGGCCTGTTCCGGGGTGAAGGCGGAGCCGAGCACCGCCACCGTCTCCCGGTAGCCCATCTGATGCAATGCGATCACGTCAAAAAGCCCCTCGACCACGATCGCCCGCCTCTTCTCCCGGATCGCCTCCCGGGCCTGGGGCAGGCCGAAGAGGAGCTCGCGCTTTTTGAAGATCGGGGACTCGGGGCTGTTCAGATACTTGGGCTGGCCCTCGGGGTCGAGGGTGCGGCCGGAGAAGGCGACCACCCGGCCGCTCGCGTCCAGAATCGGAACCACCAGCCGGTCCCGGAAGCGGTCGTAGATCCGCCCCTCCTTTTCCGCGA
>JALSJG010000200.1 GCA_026989475.1 Thermaceae bacterium
CCCCACCCCGGATGTTCCGGGCCGCGCCCAAAAACTTCTTCGGAAAGTGGAGCGCCGCCGAGTCGAGGCCGCCGGAGAGGGTGCGGCCGGTGGGCGGGGTGACCAGGTTGTTGGCCCGGGCCAGGCGCGTGATCGAATCGAGGAGGATCATCACGTGCCCGCCCTCCTCGACGATGCGCTTGGCCCGCTCGTGGACGAACTCGGCGACCCGGATGTGGTTCTGGGGCGGTTCGTCGAAGGTACTGGCGATCACCTCGACGCCCTCGACCTCCTCGCGGAAGTCGGTGACCTCCTCCGGGCGCTCGTCGATCAAAAGCACGATCACCTTGATGTCGGGCTCGTTTTGCACCACTGCTCGGGCGATCTTCTTGAGCAGGGTGGTCTTGCCGGCCTTGGGCGGCGCCACGATCAACCCGCGCTGGCCGCGGCCGATGGGGGCGAGCAGGTCAATGACCCGGGTCGCGAGCTCGTTCGGGTCGGTCTCGAGCTTGATCTTCTTGTCGGGGAACTGGGGGATCAGCTCGTCGAACTTGGGGCGCTTTTTGGCCGCATCCGGGTCCAGGCCGTTCACCGCCTCGACCCGGATCAGGGTGCCGTAGCGCTCGTTGTCCCGGGGCGCCCGCGCGCGGCCCACCACGTAGTCCCCGCTCCTAAGGGCGAACTGCTTGATCAGCCCAGCGGAGACGATCACGCTCCGGGAATCGAGGTTGTAGGCGTTTTCCTGGAGGAAGCCGTAGCCGTCGGGGCTGATCTCCAGGTAGCCCTTGGCGAGCTGGAGGCCCTCCCCTTCCGCCTCCTTCTCCAAAAGGGCCATCACCAGCTCGTCCTTCTTCATCCGCTTGTAGTTCTCGATGCCGGCTTTGGCCGCAATCAGGTGCAGCTCGGGAAGGATCTTGCTCGAAAGCTCCTGAAAGGAAAGCCTTGCAAGCTTCTCTTCGCCGCGCTTTTTCGGGGTGTTCTTCGTCTTCGTCGTCATGGCTTCAACCTTGGCGCGCCCGCCGCCAGTCCTCGAGGAAGCGGGCGATTCCCGCGTCGGTAAGGGGGTGCTTTACGAGCTGCTTCATCACCTTATAGGGAACCGTCGCGATATCGGCGCCGGCCAGGGCGGCCTCGACCACGTGGCGGGGGTGGCGGATGCTGGCCGCGATGATCTTGGTCTCGATGCCGTGGACCCCGAAGGCCTCCGCGATCTCGCGCACGAGCCCCACGCCGTCGCCGCCGATGTCGTCGACGCGCCCGAGGAAGGGGCTCACGTAGCGGGCTCCGGCCCGGGCGGCGAGGAGCGCCTGGGGGAGCGAGAAGACCAGGGTCATGTTGACCGGGATGCCCTCCTCGGCGAGCCGACGGGTCGCCGCCAGGCCCTCCGGGGTCATGGGAATCTTGATCACCACGTGCCCCGAAAGCCGGGCGAGCTCCCTTGCCTCGGCCACCATGCCCTCGGTGTCGGTGGCGACCACCTCGGCCGAGACCGGACCCTTAACGATCTCGGCGATCTCGATCACCACCTCCTTGAGGTCCCGACCGCTCTTCGCGACCAGGGAGGGGTTGGTGGTGACCCCGGAGAGCACGCCCCACCCCGCGATTTCACGGATTTCCTCGATTTCGGCGGTGTCCAGGTAGAACTCCATCTCGGCCTCGCTCTGCCTTTCGGGGGTTTTGGGGAACACCGGCTTGCTTGCAGCTTAAAACCGCGCTTTGCTAGGATGATCCTCGAACCGCCGGTCTTCCGGGGTTCATTATAGCGCCGCTAGGCGAAGGTTGTAAAGGCTACGACGGGGAGGAGTAGGCGCGGGGCGCCCTCCAAAGCGAGTCCGGGAGGGTGGAAGCCGGACGGGGGTCCGCGCCGAAGATCGCCCCCGAGCCGCGGGAGGAAAGGGG